>JAISLJ010000149.1 GCA_031290955.1 Zoogloeaceae bacterium
ACCTCTTCCTGCACGAGCGTCCGCTTCATCTCAAGCCTCCTTGGAATTCCCAGGGAGATACTATGACGACCGGACAACTATCGCGCTACAAAGGTGGACAGATAGGAAGCTCGCTACATGCCGCGACACCTTCTGTTGTGATTTACCGTTACGGCTGTTACACTGAAAAGACCATCTACTTGGTCACAAGGGAGCATCCTATGCATACATGGCCTGTTCATGACGCCAAGGCGCGATTCAGTGAATTGCTGGAAGCTTGCGCCACACTGGGGCCGCAAACGATTACCCGACGCGGCAATGAAATGGCGGTACTCGTCGGGGTTGCTGAATGGAAGCGCCTGAATCGCGCCGCGCCAACTTCCTTGAAGGCGCTTTTGCTTGCCGATGCCGGACGTTTTGAATTGCCCATTCCGCCACACGGACAAGGAAAACGCCGGAGCAGGAATGCGTTCTGACGGCCCCTTTCTTCTTGATACCAACGTCGTTTCCGAATTACGCAAGCCGCGTCCCCACGGCGCGGTGTTGGCATGGATTGAAACCATTCCGGACACAAGCCTGCGCTTGAGCGCAGTAACCTTGGGGGAAATTCAGGCAGGCATCGAAATCACCAGGGAGCAAGATCCCGACAAGGCGGCGGAAATCGAAGCCTGGGCACAGCAAATCGCCACGCTGTACAACGTACTCCCCATGGATGCCGAAACCTTTCGATTGTGGGCGAAACTGATGCACCGGCAAACGAATACCGTCTATGAAGACGCCATGATTGCCGCAACCGCCATGCAACACGCGCTCACGGTCGTCACCCGGAATACGCAGGATTTTGGACGGTTTCCCGTCGCCCTGCTGAATCCCTTTGAAAGCGCCGGGAACCGTTAAACTTATTCACGATTTAGCAGGGTCAAAAAATTTTTGATCCCAAAATTTGTTTGTTATCGAGATCGATCAGCAGACAGAACGCGATCCTTTCAAGGTTCGTTGGACGCAAGATTCCCTCTGCGGGAAAGATGATTGGAAAGCCGCACGAAATCGGCAAGGGAAAGGTTTTGCGCGCGCCAGGCGGGCGAGATGCCCAGTTCTTCCAGTTCGGATTCGGTAAAGAAAGGCGCCAAGGTATTGCGCAGCATCTTGCGGCGCTGACCAAAAGCCGCCGCAACTACAAGCGCAAAATCTTCCGGAGAAATGGCTGTTGATTCCCCGGCGACTCCGACGGATTTTGGCAGCAGGCGCACCACGGCGGAATCCACCTTCGGCACGGGATCAAAACATTCCGGCGCAACCGTGAATAATTCCTCAACACGGAAACGGTATTGCAACATGACGGAGAGCCGTCCATATTCCGCGCCGCCCGGCTCCGCTCGCATGCGCGCAACCACTTCCTTTTGCAGCATGAAATGCATGTCCGCAACCGAATCGGCGAAATGCGCCAGATGAAAGAGAAGCGGCGTGGAAATGTTGTAGGGCAGATTGCCCACGATGCGCAACCGAAAGCCGGGGGAGGCCAATTGCCCGAAATCGAAGGAAAGCGCGTCCTGCGTGTGAACCGCCAGCCGTTTCGGGGGATACCGCGCTTCCAGGCGGGCCGCCAGATCGCGGTCGATCTCCACCACATGCAGATGGTCGAGACGCTGGAGCAACAGCCCGGTCAGAGCGCCCAGCCCCGGCCCGATCTCCACCAGGCAATCCCCGGCAAGCGGCGCGACCGCCTCGACAATGGCCCGGCAAACTCCGGCATCTTTCAGGAAATTCTGGCCAAAACGCTTGCGCGGCCGGTGCGCGTTCAAGAGGAACATGGGCAAAAGGAATGGCAGGAAACGCGCATGCGGGGAAAAGGGAAACCTGATGCTGGAAAATCGTCGATCCGGAATGCGCAATCCACGCCAGAGACGGCTCGCCTGCTTTCCCGGATTACAAACCGCCCTCCCCTACCCGACAGGAGAGGGCGTTTTTCTCTGGCAAAGCTGCTCACTTTTTCCGGCCCCGCCTTCCCCCGATCATGATCGCGGCTTTCAGGCGGATTTTCTTCCGGTATATTCGGCCAGCAATCCCAGAAGTTCGGTGTCGTCGTAGGGTTTGCCGAGATAGTTGTTGGCGCCGACCTCCACGGCGCGGGTGCGGTGTTTTTCCGCTGTGCGCGAGGTAATCATGATGACCGGCACCTCGGCCAGACGCGCGTCGGCACGGATGTGGCGCACCAGATCGAAACCATCCATGCGCGGCATCTCGATGTCGGAGAGAATCACATCGGGCACCAGATCGACCAGATGCTCCAGGGCATCCATGCCGTCCTTGGCCAATTCGACCTGATAGCCCTCGCGCACCAAAAGCTTCTGGGTGATCTTGCGCACCGTGAGGGAATCGTCCACCACCATGACGATCGGCTGATGGGGCGTCATGGTTCCGGGTTCCTCCGCGACCGGCACATCCTCCGCCCTCACGACAACCGAAGGCATGCGGCTTGCCAGCGCCACCGGGTTCAGGATGAGCACCACCTGACCATCGCCCAGCACGGTCGCGCCCGAAATACCGACCACCCGCGCCATCTGCGGACCAACGTTCTTCACCACGATTTCCTGATTGCCATACATCTCGTCGATCAGGATGGCGACCCGCTGCGCGCCGGAACGCAGGAGCAGCACCCAGTACAGGGGACGCTGTTCAATCAGGGTGGTCTCGTCGCCCAGAAGACGGAGCAAGTAGTGGAAGGGATAGTGGTGATCCTGCCAGATGGCCTCGCCCCGGTCGCGGATTTCCTGGAGGGTTTTGCCCCGGATTTCCATGGCCTGCTCGATCATGGCGGAAGGCAGCGCATACTTGCGTCCCCCTGCCCGCACCAGCACCGCCTGGGTCACGGCGAGCGTCAGCGGCAGATAAAGCTGGAAGGTCGTGCCCTTGCCAGACTGGGTCAGGACCTCGATCCGGCCCCCCAGCGCGGCGACCTCGGTCTTCACCACATCCATCCCCACCCCGCGCCCGGCCACCTGAGTCACGGTCGTTGCCGTGGAAAATCCGGAATGGAAGATGAAGTCCACCAGCTTGCGCTCCTCAATCTCAAGCCCCGGCGGCAGGAGGCCGCTTTTCTCGGCCTTGGCGCGGATACGTTGCAGGTCCAGCCCGCCACCATCGTCGGCCAGCGCCAGGATCACTTCGTTGCCTTCCTGCGTGAGCGACAAGGTGATTTCGCCAATATCAGGTTTCCCTGCGGCGCGGCGCTGTTCCACCGGTTCCAGCCCGTGCGCAATGGCATTGCGCACCATGTGCTCCAGCGGCGAGAAGATTTTCTCCAGCACAGAACGATCCATTTCCACCTGACCGCCCAGAATCTGGAGCGTGGCGCGCTTGCCCAGTTCCTGGCTCACCTGGCGCACCAGACGGTAAAGGCGCTCGTTCTGGCTCTCGAACGGCACCATGCGCACACTCATCAGCGATTGTTGCAGACTGCGGTTCAGGCGCGCCTGGGTAGCAATGGCGAGGCTCGCGCCATCCAGATTCTTGAGCAGGTTCTGCTGCACGGTGCTCACATCGTTGACCGACTCGGCCATCATGCGCGTGAGTTCCTGGAAGCGTGTGAAGCGATCCAGTTCCAGCGGGTCGAAATCTTCCTTGGATTCGTCCGCGCCCGCCTGGATTTGCGTTTCCGCCTGGATTTCAATCTCGCGCAACTGGCGGCGCAGCCGGATGACGTTATCTGTCAGGGTCAGGAGGGAGTCCTTGAGTTCGCGCATTTCCCCCTCAATGCGCGCCCGAATGATGGAAAGCTCCCCGGCTTCGTTGACAAGCTGGTCGACGAGATCGGCGCGAATCCGCAACATGGCGCGCCCCGCTTCGGCTTCGGCCTGCCGGGCACGCCGTCGCCGGTCATTCTGAATCGCAGCTTCCTGCTGCGACAAATCGGGAGGGGCGATTTCTTCGGGATGCAGCGTCTGCGCTGCGGGTTCGGACGCGGGCGGAATTTCTGCGGGAAAGACTTCCTGCGCTGGCTGCACGGCGGGAGGAATTCCCTGCGGAGCGACTACCTGGGCCGCAGGCCGTCCAGGTGTCAGCATCTGGTTGACGGCTTCCGGATCGTCGGAACGATAGGCTTCCACGACCTGGGCAAGGATGTCGGTCGCTGCCTCGATCCGGTCCAGATCGGCATCCTGAACGCCATCCTGCCGTTGCAATTCTCCAACCCAGCTTTCCACTTCATGGGTGAATTGTCCCAGACGCTGGGCGCCTGCCATGCGCGCGCTGCCCTTGATGGTATGCAGCGCCCGCGCCAGCCCTTGCGGCGCGCTCTCGCTCGCCCGGTTCTCGCGCCAGAGGCGAATCTGCGCATACAGTGTATCTACCAGATCCACCGCCTCTTCCAGGAAGATGGGCAGCAGATCCGCTTCCAGCGTATCCGGCGGCATGGTCGCCAAGATTTCCGGCAACTGGATGGCAGAAGCGGTTTCCAGCGCGGGGACTTCCTCCGGAACCACCTCCTCCCATTCGGTCAACAGGGCAGGCGGTTCGGGACTTTCGGGAACCAGGATTTCCACGGCTTGCGCCACGCCCGCCTGCGGCGTCAGGATGCGATTGGCTTGCTCGACACCGCCATCCTTCAAGACTTCGATGACCTGCGCCAGAAGATCGCTGGCGGCAACGATCTGATCCAGATCGCTTTCCCGCACATCGGCGCGCTGGCGTAGTTCTTCCGACCAGCTTTCGATTTCATGGGTAAATTGCCCCAAACGCCGAAGGCCCGCCATGCGCGCGCTGCCCTTGATGGTATGCAGCGTCCGCGCCAGGGATTGGGCGGCATCCGCATTCCCTTCCTGCCAGGAATGCAGGCCGGAATACAGGGATTCCAGAAGATCGACGCTCTCTTCGAGGAAAATCGGCAGCAAATCCGGGTCCGGCTCATCCGGCGGCAAATCCGCCAGGGATTCGGGAATCAGGCTGCTTGCAGGGGAAGCCACCTCTGGCACACGGACATGTTCCTCGAACTGGCGAACCGTCGCGGGCGACACTGCCGGAATCTCCTCGACCGGATCCGGCCTGGGCGGATAAAGCGGTTTCAGCGCGTCGATCAACTCCGGATGCGCCTGCGGCAGGATGCCCCGATCCAGTCCTTCCAGCATCCCTTGCAGCATATCGACCGTATCCTGCAAAACTTTCAGGCTTTCCGGGTCTTCCGGCGATTCGGAATCGTCACGACGCCACAGGGTCAATTCCAAGGCATGGCTCAGGGCATTGAGCGGCATGAAACCCAAGGTTCCCGCAATCCCGGCCAAGGTGTGCGCCGCGCGCCCGGCATTGAACTCCGTCGGCATTGCCGGAATCAGGGCCAGGTCGCCCATGAATTCCTGTAGCGTTTCGATGTATTTGCGTGATTCGCCCTGGAAAATCTCGAAAAGCTGCGGCGGGATGCCTTCCAGCGGGGAAGTTCCCGATGCGGCGTCCGCTTCGGCAGACGCGCTTTCCCCGGCATCGACTGCTTCCTCGACCGCAGGCGCTTCCTCAAGCGTTTCGGGTTCGGACGGCGCTTCGGGTTCCGGCGTTTCCTCCCATGTCGCATCTACCGTGGCTTCCGGCGCGGCTTCCACAACTTCCGCGTTTTCCCTTTCCAGTGCAGGGATTGTCTCGGGTTCTGCTTCGGCAATGGCTTCCGGGACAGCGGTTTCCGACACAAAGGCTTCCGGCGCGGGAATTTCCTCCGGCCCAGAGACGGCTTTGGCCTCGGGGGACGATTTTCCCCACAGATCCGTTTCCGACTCCGGCTCCGTGACCTCTGCGGATTCGCTCTCGAAAACAGGAGCTTCCGCTTCCGGGGGCGTTTCTGCCGCAGGCAGCCCTGTCTCCGTCTCGAAAAGCGCATCCCAATCGACGATTTCTTCCGAGCCTGGCTTTGCGGTGACCCCCGGATCGGGCGTCACCAGTGAATCAAAAGGGCGAGAGGACGGCCCCTCCTTCAGGTCGATTGCCGCCAGGGAAAACGGATCGGCTGCTTGCGATTGCGTTATGGAAGACGCAGGGGAAGGCACGGGCGCGGCATGGGAGCCGCCGCCATCCTCGGCGCGCAGACGTTCGGCCAGCGCGACCAGATCAGCATACTGGGGCGTCTGTCCATCCTTGTTGTTCAAATGCGTAAGCCACTCGCTGAAAACCTGATACATGCCCTCGATCATCCGGATGAGTTCCGGCGTGGCTTCCCACTTCTGGCCCAACCAGAGATTGAGCGTCTGTTCCACCGCCCAGGCGACTTCGCCCAGATCCTTCAGGCCCACCATGCGACCGCTGCCCTTCATGGTGTGCGAGGAGCGCCGGATGGTGGTCAGGGTTTCGATGTCATGCGGATGTCCGTGCAGGATATCCAGATTCTCGCGCACGGTCTGCAAGACTTCCTGCGCTTCTTCCAGGAAGATTTCCAGCAATTCCGCATCCAGTTCCTCTGCGCTGGATTGGGCAAGCTGCACGGTTTCGGCAGAAGGCGTCGGAACTGTGGGCGCAATTTCGATCATCGGCGCGAGCAGGTCGACCACCTGTTGCACACCGCCAGCCGGGGCAGGCGGCGGCGTTTGTTGGATACTGGCACTGGCCTGTCGCGCCTGCGCCGGAGCTTGTTGCTGCTGCGGCCGGGGAGCTTCCCTGAGACTTGCCAGCGCCTGCTTTGCCTGCGTCGCCAGCGTCTGGTCTCCCACCAGTTCCGCATCCTTCTGGAGCCGTTGCAAGGAAACGCGCAGTTCCTCGCGCAGGCCGGGATCATCCGGCTGCGACTTGAGCGCCTCCAGAAGACGCTGCATTTCCGCCTTCAGGCGCGCCAACTGGCTCTCGACAGTGGCAATCTGCGCTTCTTCCTCTTCGGCCTCCGCTGCTTTTTCGGCGTCTTCCTGATGGACAAGCCGTTTCAGATAATCCGTGAAACCGACTTCGCCGTGTTGCAGCGTCTCAATGAAGAAACCCAGGGTCGAAAGCTGGTAGGCAACCTTCTCGAAATCCGCGCTCGTCGCGGTGGAAGGCGTCTCGGCGAAGGCCTGGATTTGCTCGGCGCAGGCACGCAGATACTGCGCGGCATCATCATGTTCCAGAATGGCGAGCACACCAGAAACCTGACGCAGCGGGTTTTCCAGACTCGTGGCGTCCAGCGGAGTGCCGGGATCACGGAAAAAGGCGTCCAGCGCCTGCTCCACCTGGGAAAGATTGGCCTGCACCTCGCGCACCACCTGGACCATGAGCAGACGTTCATGCGCCCGGCGCGAGATTTCATCCAGCAAGGGCACGGAATCACTGGGCGGTGTGCCGCCCTTGACGCAGATGCCGAGCCGCGCCACCATCAGCCGCACCTGCTGCGGGAAATCCTGCCCCAGATGGCTGAAGTTCTCCTGCGCGCTCTGGACAAGGATCAATGCTGTTGCAATTTCCATCGCAATGGCTTCGGGTTGCTGCCCGGTTTGCTTGGCAAGCCATGCGCCCGCCGTATAGAGAGCCTGGGTCAGGAGCTTGAGATCGTCGTTGCCCAGCCCCGAGGCAATCTGGAAAATACCGCCTGCCTGCTCGACAAAAGCCTTCAGGGAAGAGGCGCTCCCCGAGCAGAAACGGTTCCAGTGCTCCTCCGCGACGCCCAGATGCTCCTTGAGACGATACAGGGCTGTGTCATGCGCGGTGCCGCTGGCCCTGGCTTGTTCCGCAGGCGGAATGAGGCGGGCCAGTTCGTAGTTCCGATGGATTTCGGCCACCAGCGGGTCTGCTTCGGCAGGCGCTTGCGCGATGCAATAGAGGATATCGCGCAGGAGACGTTCCGCCACGCCCGGTTGCCCATCCAGAAGCCGCCGGATTTGCAGGTCGATGCGGGCGCACAGCGGGCGGATATCGCCAATCCGGGCGCCCGTGCCCTGCGCCGTGACCAAACCCAACGCCCCAAGCCAGAAGGCGCGGGCGGAAGGCAATGTCTGCACGGATTCGATGCGCTTCAGGGCATCCTGCATTTGCGCCAGCCCAGTGCGCCCTTCCGGGCTGCCCGGCGCTTGTCGCAACCAGGCAAGCAGACCTTTCTGGAAGCGTCCGCGCTCGGCATGGATAAAACTCAGGCGCTCCGTGGGCGAGAGCGTGGCAAGCGCCCGTTTCGCGGGACGAAAGCTCAGATCCGGGAAGAACAGGTCGACAGGAGAGACTTTCTTCCCCTGGATTTCCTGGATTTCCCGATAGGCGGGCAAGAGGCGCAGCGTCTGGTGCGGCTCGCCCATCAGCAGGCCATCCAGATAATGCCGGATGCTCGTGATGGCGTTCTGGGCGACGGCAAGCGGCGCTTCCTTCACGCCGCCCGCTTTCTCCAGATTCTCGACGAGCGACGCCAGCGCCTCGCAAACCTGCGCCTCCCCATCCAGCCCGACGATGGACAAAGCGCCATACACCTGGCGCAAGGCCGTGCGGCAAAGCTGCAAGCGGGCGGGATCACCTTCCTTCTGGAATTGCGACAGGGCATCCGCCGCGTGTTCCAGGGCAAGCCCAACCTCCCCCTTGACCCAGGTCAGTGGGCCGAGATCGATTTCCGTGACTGCATTCATGGACAGGCTTCTCAGTTGACTTTAAAGCCGGCGACGGAACCCTTGAGTTCTGCCGCCAAGGTGGCGAGCTTATCGACAGTCTCGGCATTGTGGCTCGTCCCGACCGTGGTTTGCTCGGTGATCTTCTGGATGTCCTGCATCAGACCGGCAACCTGCGTCGCGGCCTGGGATTGCTTCTGGGTTGCCTTCGAGATGTGTTCGATCAGGTCCGCAAGGTTGTGCGACACCTTGCCGATCTCCGTCAGCGCCTGACCAGCGGCATCCGAGCGCTTCGCGCCTTCCACCACATCCTGGGTGGATTCCTCCATTGCGGAGACGGCTTCTTGCGTATCGGTCTGGATGGTCTTCACCAATGCGGAAATCTGTTTCGTCGCTTCTGCCGAACGTTCCGCCAGCCGCTGCACTTCCTCGGCAACCACGGTAAAGCCGCGTCCCGCTTCCCCGGCGGAGGCTGCCTGGATGGCGGCGTTCAGGGCCAGCACGTTGGTTTGCTCGGTAATGTCGGAAATGAGTTCCACGATTTCGCCGATTTCCTGCGAGGATTCACCCAGCCGCTTGATCCGCTTGGCGGTTTCCTGAATCTGTTCGCGGATCGCGTTCATGCCGCGGATGGATTCCTCCACGGCCACCGTTCCCTTCTGGGCTGCCGTCAGGGAGGCCCGCGCCACCTCGGCCGACTGGTTGGCCTGGCTGGAAACGTTGTTCATGGAATGCGCCATGTGCACCGCCGATTCGCCGACCGCGCCGATCTTGGCGCTTTGTTGCCGGGCGGCTTCCAGCAACTCGTTCGAGGTCTGGTGCGCGGTTTCCGTCGCCTGCGTGACCTGCGTGGCGGCATCATTGATGCGTCCGACCAAGGCCCGCAGTTCCTCGATCGTGTAGTTGATGGAGTCGGCGATGGCCCCGGTAATGTCTTCCGATACCGTTGCCGTGGTGGTCAGGTCGCCGTCCGCCAGATCGCCCAGTTCGTTCATCAGGCGCAGGATGGCGTTCTGGTTTTGCTGGTTGATGGATTCCGTCGCCTCCCGCTGCGCCTCGGCCTCGGCGGCGCTCTGGCGCAGGCTGTTCCGATAGATGAGGATGACGCGCAGCAAGATGATTGCAAACAGCACGCCCAGCCCGGCGGCAACGAAAAGCCAAAACCGCGTCGCTTCGCGCTGGTAGGCGTTCATCAACTTGGTAGAGAGTTCCAGAAGCGCATCGCTACTCTTGATGACCTCATCGCCGGCCTGCTTGGATGTGGAGAGCGCCTGCAAATTGCTCAGGATGTTGGTGGATGCCTTCTTGTAGTCGGCAAACAGGGTTTCCAACTGTGTGAGCGCGTTGCGGCCCTCCGTGTCGTAGGTACTGTCCTTCAGGGAATCCAGCGAAGTGCCGAAATCATTGATGTCCTTGCCAAGCATGTAAGCGATTTCCGCGTTGATGGATTCGCTGCGGGTCAGGAGGTTGGCATTGCGGGAAATCCGCTGCGTCATCATGACCATCTGGCTCACCAAGGTGATATCCCGGACATTGCCGGGCCGAAACTTGGTCGTGGCGATCTGTTCTGCAAACCGCAGCAGATCGGCATCGTTCATGGTGATGAAGGCGACGTTTTCCCCCAGGCTGATCAGGACGGCCTCCTGGCTCGTCAGCTTGTCGATTTCCTTCTCGATGTCCCCCCAACGCTTGCGCAATTCTTCCAGCTCGATACTCACACTGTCCGGGGAACGGAGCAGATTCGCGCCCTCAATCGCCCCGCCTTGGGCAAGCGCCTCTGCCCGGAGGGAAAACGCCACGCGCGCCTTTTTCAGGTTCTCGAACGCAGCAGAATCACCTTGCATGGCCATGGCAGAGAGCTTGGCGATGCGCTGTGAAAGCATGCGCAATTCCCCGGAAGTCGCAATGTAGGCGGTGCTGTTGGCGGCGAGGTAGGAGTCATAGAACACGAGAGCGCCAATGCCCACGACCAAGAGCACCAGAAACGTGAGCCAGATCCAGATCTGCTGGAAGACCGAACGCTTGTTCACCCTTTGGCCCCGTCTCCGCCTTGGCGAAGAACCATAGTCTGGTGACACCGTCTCGGGCGAAATGGTCATGTCGTCGTTTTTTTTGCCGAAAAGTCTGAAGGCCATGGTGGTTCTCCGCGAGTCAAGCCGCGATGTTCATGAATTGGGAGTTGGAAAGAAGAAGGTCGAAATCCAGGCAATGCCATGTCTCTCCCTCGGAATCGAGGAACGAACCGGTATTCCATGCCGGGGCGTCCGGGGAGCGCCCGCCCGGCGTGAAGTCATCAAGGTTCTTGAGGCCCAGGATGCGCGCGACCAGAAGCGCCGCGTTACCGCCGGACTTGGCCCCCGCCAGGATGAGGCGCACACTCTGCGAGGCCAGCGGCGTGGCGCCTTCGCCAAGGAAGGCGGCAAAATCCGTGACGGCATGCAGGTTGCCGCGGATATTGGCAAGACCGGCAAACGAAGGCAGGGTTAACGGAACACTGGTCAGCGCGGGCAGGGGCAGGATTTCCCCCACTTCCGAAAGCGGCACGACCCAGCGCATCTGCCGGGTCTGAAAGCTCAGGAGCGAGGAAGAACTGCCTCCCAGCGCTTGGTCGGCGAGCCGCTTCGTCAGATACTGTTGGAATTCACGCAGGCTGGTACGCTTGGACATGGTGGTCAGTCTCGGGTCAGGGAATAGCCGCGATGCGCTGCAAGAGCTTGACAGGATCGACGGGCTTCACGAGGTAATCCGTGGCACCCTGGCGCATCCCCCAAATCTTGTCGGTTTCCTGCCCCTTGGTCGTGCACAGGATAATGGGAATGTTCTTGGTCGCCTCGTCCCGCGTCAGCATGCGCGTCGCCTGGTAGCCGTTGAGGCCGGGCATGACCACATCCATGACCAGAAGATCCGGCTTCTCGGCCTTGGCCTTGGCAACTCCCGCCTCGCCGCTGTCGGCCTGGAGGACCTCGTAACCGTGCTTGGTCAGCAAATCGCTGAGAAAAAAACGCTCTGTGGGGGAATCATCAACCACAAGGATTCTTTTGACTGGCATTCAATACTTCTCCTGCTATGGGCAGACGTCACGCGCTCTTGGCAATGAAGTCCGCCACCGTCTGCAACAGACTATCTTTGGTGAAAGGTTTTGTCAGGTACTGGTCCGAACCGACCATGCGACCACGCGCGCGGTCGAAAAGACCATCCTTGGAGGAAAGCATGACGACGGGAGTGCTGCGGAAATGCGAGTTTTTCTTGATGAGCGCACAGGTCTGGTAGCCATCCAGGCGCGGCATCATGATGTCGCAGAAAATGATATCGGGCTTGTGCTCGACAATCTTGGACAAGGCGTCAAACCCGTCTTCCGCCAGCAAGACCTTGCAACCCGCCTGATGCAGGAATATCTCCGCGCTGCGGCGTATGGTGTTGCTGTCATCAATAATCATGACCTTGGCACCGCCAAGTTGTGCAGTGTCAACCACTTTTTCCTCCTGACCCTGATTGATCTTGAAGCGATGGCGATCCATCTTCGCCCGCCGGGACATTCGCGCCGCCACGTCTCGACGGCTCCGGTAAAATCGGCTCGATTCTACCCGATAGTCCTTTGATTTGCCATATACTCTTTGAAATGAGCCGGACATCCCGACTGTCTCCCGCATGGAAAAACACGCTTTCATCCCTCCTGTCGTCCTCGTATTCGCCGCAAGCGACCCGACCTGCGGCGCGGGAATCCAGGCCGATATCCTGACCATCGCGCGCCTGGGCGGGCACCCCGCAACCGTCCTCACCGCGCTCACAGTGCAGGACACGGCGGGCGTCGCCCAGGTCGTCCCGGTTGGCGCTGCCCTCGTCCGGGAACAGGCCCAGGCCATCCTGGAAGACATGCCCATCGCGGCATTGAAACTCGGCGTTCTGGGAAGTGCAGAAAATGCAACAATGATTGCCCGTCTCGTGACGGATTTTTTGGCGCGTCACCCGGAAGTCCCCTTGGTCGTCGATCCCGTCCTGGCCTCGGGACGCGGTGACGCGCTGGCCGACGCACAACAGCAGGAGATCCTGCGCGAAACCCTGCTGCCCCTCGCCGCCCTGCTCACGCCCAACCTGCCGGAAGCCCGCGCAGTCTTGCGGACGGCAATCTCCCCCGCTTCCCCTCCTTCCCTTTCCTGTGCCCGGCCCACGGAACGGCAGGCGTTGGCCGAAGGCCTGCTCGCCCTGGGGCCGCGCCATGTCCTCCTCACGGGCACACATGACGCGACGGATGACGTCGTCAACTCCCTGTACAGCAGGGAAGGCTTGATCCGCGAAGACCGCTGGCCGCGACTGCCTGAAAGCTACCACGGTTCCGGCTGCACGCTGGCTTCCGCCATCGCGGCCAAACTTGCGCGGGGCATGGCGCTGGAAGCCGCCGTGCGGACGGCGGAGGAATTCGTCTGGCAAAGCCTCGCCCACGGCTACCAGCCAGGCAAGGGCCAATATGTGCCCCAGCGCCTGTTCGGGATCGCAAATGAGGCGACATGCGCTGTGGAGCAGAGCCTTGACTGAATCTTCCATCCCGCTCGCAGGTCTTTATGCCATCACGCCGGATGGACTCCCCTCCCCTGCCCTGCTGACGGCGACTGCGGCGGCGCTCGCCGGAGGATGCCGTTGGCTCCAGTACCGCGACAAGACCGCGACACCCGCCACGCGCCGGGAGAACGCCCAGGCGCTGGCGCGACTTTGCGCGGACTTTGGCGCAGGCTTGATCGTCAACGATGATGTGGCGCTGGCCCAGGCCGTCGGAGCAGGCGTGCATCTTGGGCGCGAGGATGGCGACATCACCACCGCCCGCGCCCGGCTCGGCCCCCAGGCGATCATCGGCGCTTCCTGTTATCAGGATTTTGCCCTGGCGGAAGCGGCAGCGCGAAAGGGCGCGAGCTATGTGGCCTTCGGCGCGGTTTATCCTTCGCCGACCAAGCCAGCCGCCGCCCGCGCGCCACTCGCCCTCCTCTCCCGCGCCCGGCAATGCCTGCCGACACCCGTCTGCGCCATCGGCGGAATCACCCTCGAAAATGTTGCCCCGGTCATCATGGCCGGGGCCAACATGGTCGCCGTCCTCAGCGACCTCTTTTCCCTTGCGCCCGATGCCATGCAGGCGCGGGTCGCCGCCTATTGCCAATGTTTCAAGGATGTTTCCATCCATGCCCGTGACCGGGCGATCCCGCATGGAAAGGGCAACGCTCCTTCCATACCCAATCAATCCCCTGAAGAGGGGCAACCAGAGTTCGTTTTCGAGCAAACATGAACCAGACAGACCAGAACCAGATTCTCTTCGAGCGCGCCCAGCGCCATATTCCCGGCGGAGTCAATTCTCCCGTCCGCGCCTTTCGTTCCGTGGGCGGCACGCCCTGCTTCATCGAGCGGGGCAGCGGCGCGCGCATCTGGGATGCGGCGGGAAATTCCTATCTTGACTACGTTGGCTCCTGGGGGCCGTTGATCCTCGGCCATGCGCATCCCGAAGTCATCGCTGCTGTGCAGGAAGCCGCAGCCCGTGGCCTCTCCTTCGGCGCGCCGACCCATGCCGAAGTAGAGCTTGCCGAACTGCTCGCCACGCTTGTGCCCTCGCTGGAAATGGTGCGCCTCGTCTCCTCGGGCACGGAGGCGACCATGAGCGCCATCCGCCTGGCAAGGGGCAGCACGGGCCGCGACCTGCTCGTCAAGTTCGAGGGCTGCTACCACGGGCACAGCGACAGCTTGCTGGTCAAGGCAGGCTCCGGCCTCCTCACCTTCGGCAATCCTTCGTCCGCGGGCATCCCGGCGGATGTCGCCCGGCATACCCTGGTGCTGCCCTACAACGATCCGGCGGCCCTGGCAGAAGCGTTCGCGCATCAGGGCGACGCCATCGCGGCGGTGATCCTGGAACCGGTGGCCGGCAACATGAACCTGATCGTGCCGCGTCCGGAATTCCTGCATGCGGCTCGGGAACTGACCCAGCAACATGGCGCGCTGCTCATCTTCGATGAAGTCATGACTGGCTTTCGTGTCGGGCTGACCTCCGCCCAAGGGCGCTTCGGCATTACGCCTGACCTTTCCACCTTCGGGAAGGTGATTGGCGGCGGCATGCCGCTGGCGGCATTCGGCGGCAGGCGCGAGATCATGGCGCACATCGCGCCCCTGGGCGCGGTGTATCAGGCGGGAACGCTCTCCGGCAACCCGATTGCCGTCGCGGCGGGGCTTGCTACCCTGAAATGCCTCCAGGTGCCCGGCTTCTACGAAACGCTGGAAGCGCGCGCCCAGGCACTGTGCGCGGGCCTCGCCGCCGCCGCGCAGCGACATGGCATCGCCTGTTGCGCGCAAAACGTGGGCGGGATGTTCGGCCTCTATTTTACGGAGCGCCTGCCGGAGAGCTACGCCGACATCATGGCCTGTGATCGGGAGATGTTCAACCGTTTTTTCCACGCCATGCTGGCCGCCGGACACTATTTCGCGCCTTCGGCCTTCGAGGCGGGCTTCGTTTCCGCCGCCCACACCCAAGCCGACATCACCGACACGATCGAAGCCGCCGACGCCTGCCTCGCTGCATGAAACAGCGAACGCTACAGCCAGCCCAGTAATACCATGAGCAAGGAAACGGCAATCCCGATGGAGCCGACCAGCGGCAACATCGGGTTTCGTTTCCTCCTGCACAATTTTTCCATCTGCCATCACCAGGAACGGAAGGGACATCCCCATCTTAACAAGAACATTTATCGTTATCAACAGTCGCAGCCCTGCCCGTGATGGATATTGTTACGAGCTTTTGAATCTGTCCGCTTTAATGATTTTCAAATTGTCCGCTTTTTGATGCCGTATGCCAATTGCCGGAGGGCGTAGCCCGTAGGCAATTGGCATGTTGCGGCGGACGCCTGGCGCTCACGCGACCTTCTCGACCGCGCG
>JAISLJ010000150.1 GCA_031290955.1 Zoogloeaceae bacterium
ACATCAACATGCGCCTGATCCTCTGGGTGATGGGCGGCATTCTGGTTTCCTATTTGTCCGACATGGTTTCGCCGGAGGGGCTGGCGGGCAAATTTTGCGTTGGTCGTTGCCTTTGCTGACCCCGATTTTCGGGAATATGACGCCATCCCGCACTGGTGGCGCAAACCGTCATAGAAGACGCCCTGAACGACTACGCCTACCCCCGCGCGACCTCGCCATTGTCCGCCACTGGCTGCACCGCCCATACGCAGTGTGAAACCACCCTTGGAACGCCTCATGCGAAGAACCGGGGCGTGGATTGCCGCGGGCCTTCGGCCCGAAGAATGACGAAGGTTTGGACGCCTCGCACTTCCTTCCTTTCTATGACGAGGGTTTGGTGGTTTGCGACGTTTCTGTGGGCACGTTTCATGATTGCGCCCCCTCACCCGTCATTGCGAGGCGCAGCGCCGCATCGCCGTCCGCCAGGACGGACCCACGGGCCTTCAGTTCGGAGAATGATGAAAATTCATGAGCGTTTGTCTCATTGTTGCAGGCGTTCCGCCTGTTCCTGTTGGCGCTGCCTAGCCCATTCCTGCAAGATTTTGTCTCGTTGCGCCTTGTTGTCCGCTGCGTTCTGGAGAAGCTTTTGCACTTGAGGGTTGTCCTGGCCGATTCTGTGGAACACATAGGTACAGGCATCAAATGCGTCGAGACCCTTCCCGTAGGTGTTGGAAGCGTAGTGGATGCAGATCTGGTTCGCCATGCCTGCAACTCCATCCAAGCCTGAATGCCTGTCTGCATCCCCCCTGTTTTCAATTTTCTTGATGTGGCTGACAATTTTGTCATAGACGGCATTGGCAGCCTGCTGTCCTTTCTGCTGTTTCAGGATGGCGGCCTGCATGAGAAACAGTTCGCTGATCCGTTGCAATTCCATAGCATCATACGCGGCAATGGCTTCACCATACGCAGCGACAGCCTGCTCCCATTTTCCCTGTTTCTCCAGCACCTTGCCCTTTTCCACGAAGACCAGCGCCAGTGGCGGGCCACTGCTCATTCCTCCATTTCCCTGGCCTCCCCCACGTCCTTGATACGCATTCACCCACTCGTAATCCGAAGAACCAAGGTGTTGCATCAGGTTGTCGTAATGCGCAATCGCTTCGTCGTGCCGGTTCATTTCCTGCAAGACATGGCCCTTTTCCAGCAGGAAGCGGATGGCTTCCTTTTTCACACTGGGCGCGACTTGCGAAGGCGCGCACTTCTTCCGTATACGTCTCCGGCACAAACCTTTCCCGCAAAATACTGCAAGTCCTTGCTGACGCAACAGGCGCCATCATCAGAATGGCGAACAATACAACAAACGCTTTCATCGATTTTCCTTCTGGGGCCAAAAGTTTTCCGGTTCCTGCCCGTCACCCTGCAATCGTCATGCCATCAATCAGGAGGGAGCCGGTTTGGCGGCTGCCGCGAATCTGGAGGTCGCGGCCGATGGCGCGGATGTTCCTGAACATGTCGCGCAGGTTGCCCGCGATGGTGATTTCCTCCACCGGATGGACGATCTCGCCTTCTTCCACCCAGAAACCCGCCGCGCCACGCGAATAATCGCCAGTGACGGAATTGACGCCGTGACCCAGGAGTTCCGTCACAAAAAGCCCGCGCCGCATTTCCCGCAGCAGACCGGGAAGATCAAGCGCGCCGGGTTCCAGAATCAGGTTGTGATTGCCGCCCGCGTTTCCGGTGGTGACCAGCCCCAGCTTGCGCGCCGAATACACGCCCAGGAAATAGCCCTCCAGAACACCATTGCGCACCACGTCGCGCTCCTGGGTGCGCACGCCGTCGTCGTCGAACGGGGCGCTTGCCAGCGCGCCGGGCTGGCGGGGACGCTCGCGCAACTGGAAAAAATCCGGGAAAAGCTGCTCCCCCAGGGCATTCACGAGAAAGCTCGATTTCCGGTACAGCGCGCCCCCGCTTGCCGCATGCACGAAGTGCCCCAGCAATCCGGCGGCCAGCGGCGCCTCGAAAAGCACGGGGAAACTGCCGGTGGCGATCTTGCGCGCCCCCAGGCGGGCGACGGCGCGGCGGGCGGCACGTTCGCCCACCGCTTCCGCTGCTTCCAGTCCTTGCGCGTTGCGCTGGGTGGTATACCAATCGTCACGCTGCATGGCGTCCTCCTTGCCGGCGATCACCGAACAGGCGATGGAATGCCGCGAGGTGGGATAACCGCCCATGAAACCCAGGCTGTTGGCGGCGACGAAACGCGATTCCTGCGTATAGACCGTGGCCCCCTCGGAATTGTCGATGCGCGCATCCGCCGCGAAGGCCGCTGCCTCACAACGGGCGGCAAGCGCAATGGCCTCTTCCGTAGCGAGATTCCACGGGTGATACAGGTCGAGGTCTTCCGCTTCCAGCGCCAGAAGCGCAGGATCGGGAAGGCCGGCGCAATCGTCTTCGGCGGTGAAGTGCGCGATGGCGAGCGCCGCCGCCACGGTCTCGCGGAGCGCGGCAGCGGAAAAGTCCGACGTGCTCGCGCTGCCCCGGCGCTGCCCCAGATAAACACTCACGCCCAAACCCTTGTCGTGGTTGTATTCGACGGTTTCCACGCTGCCGCGCCGCACTGTGATGGCGCGGCCAAAGCCTTCGGAGACATCGACCTCCGCGGCGCTCGCGCCCGCATTCTGCGCATACAGAAGGGCGTCCCGCGCCAGTTGTTGCAAGGTGGCAAAGGAATGGGAAAAAGCATGCTGGCTCATAAGGGGACTCAAAGAAAGCGAAAAATCGTTATCATACCAGCCCCGGCTTTTCCATTGGCAATCATGTTTCCTCGCCCCGCCCCGCCCGACGCGCCCAGCGCATCGGAAAAATATCCCGAACATCCCTCCAAGACGCAGAAGAAGGCCGCCATGCACGCCTTGCAGGACTTGGGCGGCGAACTGGTGCGGCTCTCGCGTGAGCAGTTGGCGCGCATGCCCCTGGATGCGGATCTGCGCGCCGCCGTGCTCGAATACCAGCGCATCCCGAAGTTCGAGGCGCAGCGCCGCCAGCTTCAGTACATCGGCAAGCTGATGCGCAGCCTGGACCCTGAACCCGTCCGCGCCGCGCTGGCGGCAGTCCGGGGCGAATCCGCCGCGGAAATTACCCGGCTGCATCGGCTGGAGCGCCTGCGCGAACGGCTGCTGGAAGATGTCGCAACGCTGGGCGAGATCGCCGCGGATTACCCTGGCGCCGACCTCACCCGCCTGCGCCAGTTGCGTCGCGCCGCCCTGAAGGAACGCGAGGAAGCGCGTCCGCCCAAAGCCTTCCGCGAACTCTTCCAGCTTTTGCGCGCAACAACGCAAGACACTGCCCCGAAAGACACAGGAGAAGCACATGCTGACCTATCCCGCCATTGATCCCGTCGCCTTCTCCATCGGTTCCCTGTCGGTGCGCTGGTACGCGCTCGCCTACCTGGCCGGATTCCTGATTGCCTGGAAGCTCGCCTATGTCCGCTTGCGCCACGATCCCATCGGCACCCGCGCCCAGATCAACGATTGCGCCGCCCACCTCATCGCCGGGGCGGTGATCGGCGGCAGGCTGGGCTATGTGCTCTTCTACGATCCCGTGTATTACTTCCAGCATCCGCTGGAAATCCTGCGCCCCAGCCCGAACGGCATGAGCTTTCACGGCGGCTTCATCTGCGAGGTCTTCGTGACCCTCTACCTGTGCTGGAAATACGAGCGAAGCTGGTGGCGCGGCGCGGATTTCCTCGCCCCCCTCGTGCCGCTGGGCCTGATGCTGGGGCGCATCGGCAACTTCATCAACGGCGAACTCTGGGGCCGCGTGGCCGACCCGGCGCTCCCCTGGGCAATGGTCTTCCCCAAGGCGGGCGACGCCCTGGCGCGCCATCCCTCCCAGCTTTACCACGCGGCGCTGGAAGGTCTTGCGCTCTTCCTCGTTCTCTGGTTCTTCGCCCGGAAGCGGCCGCCCGCCGGGACGCTCTCCGCCATCTTCCTGATCGGCTACGCAATCTGCCGCTTCATCGTGGAATCCTTCCGCGAGCCGGATCGCGGCCTCCCGGATGCTTTCTACACCGCAGCCAGCAATCACTGGATCACGCTCGCCACCCTCCTTGTCGGCGCGGGCTTGTTCGCGCTCGCCTACCGCAAGATGTGGCCGATCCTCGGTCCCACGCTTGCCGTCCTGGGGGCGCTGCTTTTCGGCTACGGTGGATTCCGCGCCATCCTCGCCCTGCTGAACGAACCCAATTCCCTCTTTTCCGAAGCGAGCGTACTCACCATGGGCCAATGCCTTTCCTTCCCCATGTTCGCGCTGGGCGTGCTCATGCTCTGGGTCATCTACGGCAAACCCAAGTCCGTCACCGCCCGGGTGCGCGCCCTGCTTGACCCGGATTTCACCGCCCTGAAACAACGCCGACATGCTCCTCTACCCTGATCTCGACCCGGTTGCCTTGCGGCTCGGCCCGCTTGCCATTCGCTGGTACGGCCTCATGTACCTCGCCGCCTTCCTGATCGCCCATCAGCTTGCCAAAAGACGCTGGCGCGGCGCGCCGGAGGCGCTGGACGACCTGCTCTTCTGCGGCTTCCTGGGCATCGTTATCGGCGGCCGCCTGGGCGAAGTGCTGTTTTATGCGCCCGGCTATTATTTTCTGCATCCGCAGGAGATCATCAAGGTCTGGAATGGCGGCATGAGTTTTCATGGCGGCTTTCTGGGCCTGCTGGTCGCGCTTTGGGTCTGGGCGCGGAAATATCGGCAGGATTGGCTCGCAACCACGGATTTCATCGCGCCGCTCGCGCCCATCGGCCTGATGCTGGGACGCATCGGCAACTTCATCAATGGCGAGATTTGGGGACGTGTCGCTGATCCGGCGCTTCCCTGGGCGATGATCTTCCCGCATGTGGATGCCCTGCCGCGCCACCCGGTGCAGCTTTACCACGCAAGCCTTGAAGGGCTGACGCTTTTTCTTCTCCTCTGGTTTTATTCTGGCAAGCAACGCCCGCGCGGCGCGCTCTCCGGCTGTTTTCTGCTTGGTTACGGATTCTTCCGCTCCTTCACCGAACTCTTCCGCGAACCTGATCCCGGCATTTTTGGCTTTTCCTACACGGTCAGCATGGGCCAATGGCTCTCCCTCCCCATGCTCCTCGCTGGCGCAGTCCTCCTCGCGTTCGCGTTCCGGAAACAGGGGCAGAAATCCAAGGATCGTTCACAGTAGCCAGATATAGGCGCGATTTTTCAATCGCCTCAAGGAATGTCTGAACAAGTCCCTTTTCCGAAAAACAAATCTAATAAAATCAATGATATAAACTGCTGGCCCGGGACTTTTTCAGCGTTTCCTCAAGCAATTCCGCCGTATCACAACCCTGCACGACAAACTCGCCTGTCGATTCAACGCCTTTGTCCATCTCGCTTGCGCCTATTTGTGATCATCGGCGCATCGCGGCAAAACTAGTCCAGCGCCACCAATCGTTCCGGCCAGAGCTGTTGGTCGGCCTTGACGATGCCGACGCCCAACAGTCGGGGTTGCGCATCCGTCCGCGCATAGACGCGCGCCTTGCCTTTGCGGAGGGCGCTTGGGGAGGGAACGGGGTTGCCGTGGCAGAAACGTCTGGCCCCGGCTTCGTCCAGGCAAACGACGGGCAGCGTGGAAATGAGGCAATCCACAGCGGCCAGCAATGCGAGGCGGCAGGCTTCGTCCAACGCCTCCAGTTCGGAGAGGGTGTGGGCCTCGGCAAGCCCCAGGTTGCCGACCTCCGTGCGGCGGAGTCGGGTCAGGTGTGCGCCGCAGCCCAGTGCCTTGCCGATGTCCTCGGCCAGCACCCGGATGTAGGTGCCCTTGCCGCAGCGGATGCGCAGCGTGAGTTCTGGTGCCTGCCAATCCAGGAATTGCAGCGCGTGGATGGTCACCGGGCGGGGCGGGCGCTCCACTTCCTGCCCCTGACGCGCCAGTTGGTAGAGTGGGCGACCATTGTGCTTCAGCGCCGAATACATGGGGGGAACCTGTGCAATCGTGCCCAGGAAGCCAGGCAGCGCCGCCGTGATCGCCGCTCGGTCGCAGCGCACGGGGGCCGTGGCGATGACCCGGCCTTCGCGGTCGCCGGTTTCCGTTGTCCGGCCAAGGCACAACGTTGCCTCATAGGTCTTGTCCGCTTCCAGAAGGTCGGCGGAAAACTTGGTCGCTTCGCCAAAACAAAGGGGAAGCAATCCCGTCGCCATCGGATCGAGCGTGCCGGTATGTCCCGCCCGCGCAGCGGAAAAAAGACGGCGAGCCTTTTGCAGCGCGTCATTGGAAGTCAGTCCCTCCGGCTTGTCGAGAAGCAGGACGCCGTGGACAGGTTTTAAGATTCGTTTCGGAGGCATGGCATCGTTTTGCAGGCGCTTCGGGCCGAATTGGCGCTGGGCCACATGGGAAATCCGGGCATTCTACCCGAGTCCGGCAAACAACGATTGGTTCTGCGAACGGCAATTCCTCCTTTTCCGCTCCGGACAAAACAAACGCCCCCTTTTCCCGCCCCACTCTCCGAACAAAAATGCGAACGCCGCTTCGTTGCAACAAGGATAGAATTCCTTTCCTGCGCCTTTCTTTTTCCCATCCTTCGTCCTCTGTTCCCCGATCCATCGCCATGCCCGATTTCAATGTGATTTTCCTTGACAAGAGCTTTCTGGCGCTGGAGAAGCCCGCTGGCCTGCTTTCCGTGCCCGGGCGCGGCGCGGAGAAGCAGGATTCGCTGGCAGCGCGGGTGATGGCGGTATTCCCCGAGGCCCGCGTCGTCCATCGTCTTGACATGGCAACCTCCGGCCTCATACTGATGGCGCGGGGCAAGGAGGCGCAGCGCGTCCTGAACCAACAATTCGCCGAACGGCAGGTCGGGAAGACCTACGAAGCCCTGGTGGAAGGGGAACTCTCCGTCGCCAACGGCATCGTCGATTGGCCGTTGCTCTGCGATTGGCCGCGACGCCCGCGCCAGATCGTCAGCTTCGCGTATGGCAAGCCCGCGCGCACGGAATACCAGCGCCTGGAATACGATGCCGCCCGCAATCGGAGCCGGGTGCGCCTGTTTCCCCATACGGGACGCTCGCACCAGTTGCGGGTGCACATGCAGGCGATTGGTCATCCCATCCTTGGCGATGAATTCTACGCAACCCCCACCGGCTTCGCCGCCGCGCCCCGCCTTCTGCTCCACGCCGCATCGCTGGCCTTCTTCCATCCGGAGCGCGGCGAAAGACTCATCCTGACCTCGCTCGTGCCGTTCTGAATCGTGTCGTCACGAGAAGCCTGGCGTACAATCACGCCATATTGCAGCAAGCCATCCGCCCATTGATTGCCGGTTGGCGCTCTCGCATCACGGCCTGCCGTCATTTACCCACCAAGGAGAGATAAATGCCGTTAGATCAAACTTCGCAAGGTGCGACAAGAAATTCGCGCAAATTGGTCGCAGCGATTCTAGCCGCCGTTTTAGTCGTCGTTTTATCCATCGCCGCGTTCACAATGAGCCGTGAAAGCGGCGCAAACGCAAATGTTTCCAAGTACCAGAGCGCCACCAATCCTGGCGAAAATCAACGTCCCGTTATCGCAACTCCATCTTCGCCGCCGCCATCGTCCGCCGTCATTCCGAACGAAAATCGGCGTCCCGCCATCGCCGTCGGACAATATCATTCCCTGGCGCTTGACAAGAACGGCAAGGTTTACGCGACGGGCGACAACAGCTATGGTCAGCTTGGCCTGGGCAATAGCAGGCATGCGCGCATGGTTTTCACGCCCGTTTCATCATTGGGCAACAAGAAAATCGTCGCAATCGCGGCGGGCGATTTTCACTCGCTGGCGCTGGATGATCTAGGCAGGCTCTACGCGACAGGATTCAACCGCGACGGTCAGCTGGGTTTGGGCAATCACGGAATCGAAACCAACCGCGAAAACTTCACGCTTGTCTCGTCGCTAAAAGATAAAAAAATCGTCATGATAGAGGCGGGCAAGAACGACTCGTTTGCCATTGATAGCGAAGGCAAACTTTACGCAGTAGGCGACAACGAACACGGACAGCTCGGTATGGGCAAGTATGATCGCGAAGATCGCGATGTCTTCACGTTTGTTGCATCGCTTGAAGGCAAGAAAATCGTCGCGATCTCGACGAGTTATATTCATTCGCTGGCGCTTGACGACAGCGGCAAGGTTTACGCGGCGGGGGTGGTTGGAGACAACGAGCATGGTTTGGGCGATCCGCTCTACCAGAGGGAAGTTATGAGCTTACCCTATTTTTCCTTTACGCCCGTTTCCACATTGAACGACAATACAATTGTCGCCGTCAAGGCGGGTTACAATTACTCGTTGGCGCTGGAGAAAAGCGGCAAAATTTACGCGGCGGGCGGCAACGAATACGGATATCCCGGCGCGGGTGATGGTAATCTCGTCGATTTTACGCTTGTCGCCGATTTGAGCGATAAAAAAATCGTCGCGATCACAATGGAGAATCTTTCCACGCCTATCGTGCTTGACAGCAAGGGCAAACTGTACGCCGCAAGCGTTGACGCGCAAAAACAACTGGAATCAGGCGATGTCATCAAGCATATTGAATTCACGCCTGTCTCAGCATTGGTCAATAAAAGAATCGTCGCAGTCGCGGCGGGCGAAATCCATTCGCTGGCGCTGGATAAAAACGGCAAGATTTACGCGAAAGGCCGCGATGATTGGGGCCAGTTGGGATTTGGCGACATTATTAACCCGGCAATCAAATAGATTATATAGAAGCATACATGATGTTAGGGTTTTTGAAGTAGCGGATGACGCGCTCTGGAATCTTGCGTAGCGATTCCATGAACGTTTCAGCTTTG
>JAISLJ010000151.1 GCA_031290955.1 Zoogloeaceae bacterium
CAAAGCTGAAACGTTCATGGAATCGCTACGCAAGATTCCAGAGCGCGTCATCCGCTACTTCAAAAACCCTAACATCATGTATGCTTCTATATAATCTATTTGATTGCCGGGTTAATAAAGCGGGTTATCAATGAGTTAAGCGGTAGTGTGCGGAACAGTCAGGAAGACTCGCTATTTTCCAATGCAAAACCGTCCAAAAATCTCGCCCAGCAAGTCGTCCGGAGTAAATTCGCCAGTGATGGTCGCAAGGGCGGTTTGGGTGAGGCGCAGGTTTTCGGCGAACAATTCCAGCGCCGGAACAGGAGACTCGGCTTCGCGGCGGGCGGTTTCGAGATGTTGTGTCGCAGCAGCAAGAGCGCGCAAGTGGCGTTCGCGGGCGATGAAAACATCTTCACCACCCTGCCAGCCCGCCATCTCCAGCAGGGCCTTGCGGAGCAATTCCACGCCCGCCCCGGATTTTGCCGAAAGCGATAAAGTAATCTCCGTGCCTCTTACGCCTTCATCCACATCCGCCACGCCTTCGCCCACGTGCCTCGCGTTTTGATTCGCATCTTCCACGCTTGCGTCCGTACTCCTTGCGTTTTCGTCCACATTTCCCATGCCTTCGCCCGCATTTCCCAAGCTTTCGCGCCGCCCCGGCGGTTCGCCGGTGAGGTCGATCTTGTTGCGCACGATAATCCGGGGCAGGTGTTCGGGCAGACGGGCCAGGATGGCGCGGTCCGCTTCGGTGAGGCCGACGCGGGCATCCAGCAGCAAAAGCGCCAGGTCGGCTGCCGCGATGGCCTTCCAGGCGCGGGCAATGCCGGTTTTTTCCACTTCGTCCTCCGTCTCCCGCAGGCCCGCCGTGTCGATGATGTGGAGCGGAACACCCTCGACCTGAATGGCGGCGGCAAGCGCGTCGCGGGTAGTGCCGGGGATCGCGGTGACAATCGCCACTTCCTCCCCGGAAAGGCAATTCAAAAGCGAGGATTTGCCCACATTGGGCTGGCCGGTCAGTACCACCCGCAAGCCTGCTTCCAGAAGCCGCCCCTGCCGCGCCTTCGTCCGCACCAGCGCCAGTCGCGCTTCCAGATGCTCCAGCCGGGCGAAAGCGTCGGCGGCCTTGAGGAAATCGATTTCCTCCTCGGGAAAATCCAGCGTGGCTTCCACCAGCGCCCGGAGTTCGATGAGTTCCGCCACCAAGGCAGCAATGGCGCGGGAAAACTCGCCTTGCAGGGAACGAACGGCGGAACGCGCCGCAGCGGCGGTGGCGGCGTCGATCAGGTCGGCCACCGCTTCAGCCTGCGCGAGATCCAGTTTGCCGTTCAGGAAGGCGCGGCGGGTGAATTCGCCCGGTTCCGCGAGCCGCGCCCCCAATTCCAGACAACGGGCAAGCAGCAGGCGCAACACCACCGGGCCGCCGTGGCCGTGCAGTTCCAACACGTCCTCGCCGGTAAAAGAGGCGGGCGCGGGAAAATACAGGAGGAGACCACGATCAAGCACACCACCGTCTGCGGCCCGGAAATCGGCAAGCGTTGCCCGGCGCGCTTCCGGCGTCCTGCCGCCCAGCGCCCGCGCAAACGCGGCAAGATTGCCGCCCGAAATCCGGACGACGCCCACGCCGCCGCGCCCGGCGGCAGTGGCGATGGCGGCGATGGTGTCGCCAGCGGGCGGGGATTCCGGCGCGGGCGTCATGGCGGCGTCACGCAAGGCGGGCGGGGGCGCTCACGCTTTTGGATCGTTCGCGGCCTTCTGTGGGTCGCCGCCTTCGATCATGCGCGTGATCTGCCATTGCTGCGCGATGGAAAGGACGTTGTTGACCACCCAGTAAAGCACCAGCCCGGCCGGGAAGAAGAAGAACATGATCCCGAAGATGAGCGGCATCATCATCATCACCTTGGCCTGGATCGGGTCGGGCGGTGTCGGGTTCAGCTTGGTTTGCAGGAACATCGAGGCCATCATGATGACGGGCAGCACGTAATAAGGATCGGCGGCGGAAAGATCCTCGATCCACAGGATCCACGGCGCGCCGCGCATTTCCACCGCGCCCAGCAGCACCCAGTAGAGCGCGATGAACACCGGAATCTGGACGAGAATGGGCAGGCAACCGCCCAGGGGATTGATCTTCTCCGTCTTGTAGAGCTGCATCATCTCCTGATTGAGGCGCATCTTGTCGTGCCCGTAGAGTTCCTTCAACTGCATCAGCCGGGGCGTGATCCGGCGCATCCGGGCCATGGAACGGTAGGAGGCGGCGGAAAGCGGGAACAGGACAAGCTTGATGAAAATCGTGAGCGCCACAATGGCCCAGCCCCAGTTGCCCAGCAGGGCATGGATTTGCGAGAGCGCCCAGAAGATGGGCGCGGCAAGCAGATAGAGCATGCCGTAATCGACAACGAGTTTCAGCCCCGGCGCGAGTGTATCCAGCCGCGCCTGTTCCTGCGGCCCGGCGAAGAGCGGCACACGCACCGTTTTCTTCTCGCCCGGCGCGATGGTTTCCACCGGCACGATCAGCGCCGCCGCGTAGAGATTGTCTTCAATCTTGCGGAGCCTGTATTTGCGCGGAAGGCCCGCTTCGGGCAGCCAGGCCGTCACGAAATAGTGCTGCACCAGCGCCACCCAACCGTCGTTTGCCTCCGGGACAAACTTGGCCTTGCCCTCGGCGACATCCGTGTAGGGAATCTTCTGGTATTTCCCGGCCTCGGTATAGACCGCCGCGCCGTAGAAAGTGGAGAGCATGAAGGAATCGCCCTCTGGCGCCGTGCCGTTGCGCGTCAATTGGAAATAGGCATCCGTCGTGAGCGGCGCGGCGCTGGTGTTCTCGATCTCCCAAGCCATGTCGATCACGTAGGAGCCGCGGGTAAACCGGAGCACGCGCGTGGCTTTGATGCCGTTCATCTCCGGCGCTTCCAGGCGCACTTCCAGGCGTTCTTCCCCTTCGGGGAGGATGCGCGGGCCGGGGAGCGGCACAAGGAGGGTATTGTGGTTGGGCTTGCCCGCGCCGGTCAGGCCGCTCTGGGCGCGGTAGTGGTAGCGGGGATCGAGAAGCGGAAAGGGCGCGTCCTTGTCGCTTGCCCGGAATCTGTTGAGCGTCATCCCGACGAGATCGCCGCCTCGCATGGAAATCCGCGCCGTGTAGAGGTCGGTCTGGATTTCCAGGATTTCATCGCCTGCGGCTGCGGGCGAGGACGTGGTGGGCATGTCCGCGCTCCCTGGCGCGCCGGGTGCGGGGACGGCGCGCAGGGAGCTTTCCACTTCCGGCACGCCCGCCATCGAGGAGCCGATGGAGGAAGAAACCGCGCCGGGGGCGCTTGCCGTTCGGGGAGGGGGGGCAGACTGCCGCTGCCATTCGCTCCAGAGCATGAAGATGGAAAAACAAAAGACAGCCAGCAGCAGTAAACGGCGGTTATCCATGAGCCTTAAAGCCTTATGAGAATCAAATCGTGCGCAACATCAGGGAACGGGATCAAAACCGCCCGGATGCCAAGGGTGGCAGCGGCACAGGCGTTTCACGCCCAGCCAGCCGCCGCGCAGCACTCCGTAACGCTCCAGCGCCTCGCGGGCATATTCGGAGCAACTGGGATGAAAACGGCAATGCTGCCCCAGGAACGGGCTGAACGCATATTGATAGATGCGGATCAAAAACACAAGGGACTTCTTCATGGCGCATTTCCGTGTGGCGCGTTGCTGTGTCCTGCCGCTTTTCCGTCCGACGCGCGCGTTGCGGGGCCAAGTTTCCTGCATACGGCGCAGAGGAGTTTCCGTACTTCCTCGGCGACCTTGCGCCGCTGGGCGCGTGGCAGCTTGACCCGCAGGCGGAAGATGATATCCCGCTCCGGCAGTTCCGCCCGCGCCCGGCGGAATTCCTCGCGGATGATGCGTTTCACGAGGTTGCGGCCCACAGCGCGCTGCAGGCACTTCTTGCCTACGACCAGCCCCAGCCGCGCCCCCGTTCCAGCCGGGCGACCGGGGCCGTAGTGCAGCAGGAACATCTCGCCATGAATGACGGCCCGAAAGCCAAAGACGGATGTGTATTCCTCCGCCTGGGTCAAGCGGCTGCGTCTGGGAAAGGCATGTGCCCCGACCATGCCCCGAGCGCCTGACGCTTCAGACCGAGAGGCTGTGCCGTCCCTTGGCGCGACGGGAGGCGATTACCTTGCGTCCGCCACGGGTGCGCATGCGCACCAGAAAGCCGTGGGTGCGCTTCCTGCGAATCACGGAGGGTTGGTAGGTTCGTTTCATGATGATTCCTTGTTGGCTGAAAAAACACGCGATTACAACGCGAAGACACCATCCCTGTCAAGGTTTCCGGAGAAATTTGTAGCGAGCTTCCTATCTGTCCACCTTTGTAGCGCGATAGTTGTCCGGTCGTCATAGTATCTCCCTGGGAATTCCAAGGAGGCTTGAGATGAAGCGGACGCTCGTGCAGGAAGAGGT
>JAISLJ010000152.1 GCA_031290955.1 Zoogloeaceae bacterium
ACCTCTTCCTGCACGAGCGTCCGCTTCATCTCAACCCTCCTTGGAATTCCCAGGGAGATACTATGACGACCGGACAACTATCGCGCTACAAAGGTGGACAGATAGGAAGCTCGCTACAACCGTGTGGACGGATGATTGACGTCCACGCCGCATCCCTTTAGAATGCGGCCCGTTTGTTCTCGTAATCCTCGTAACCTTCGCAACGATTTTTTCGGAGTCATCTTCATGGCGATCACACGCACCCGCCGCTCTTCCATCGAACGGCGCTGTTTGTCCAAGACGGGCAAGCGCATCTTCCGGGGCAAAGGTGCCCAGATGATGCGCATCATCTACCAGGCCGAATGCCAGGCCAGGAACCGCAAGGCGCTGGGTTGATCCCTGCGCGCCCGCCTTTGCGGGAAGGGGAAGCCCCGGCTGCGTTACCGGGGCTTTTTGCATTTTCCCGCCGTAAGCGCCTGCCCGCCGCGAACGTGGCGGGCAGGCGCGCCGCTCCCCCACTTTGCGTCACAAACGAGCGCAGCGCGGCAATCCATTGGCGGTTATCTGTGTGACGCCCTCACCATCCGCGCCGCCGTCTGCTTCTCTCTCCCCCGCCCGGCGGGGGAGAGTGCCCCGGCAGGGGCGAGAGAGGGAGTGCACCTTCCGGCGCGAAGCGCCGCATACTTTTCCCTGGGCGCTTCTGTTGCGAAAAGGTTGGGGAAAGTTTGCGGCTTCGCCGTGGAGATTTTCCCCCCTAACCCTCTCCCCCCGCTGGGGGGCGAGGGCGGCCCATATTTCGTCATTGCGAGCGAAGCGCGGCAATCCACACTCCGGTTCTTCGCGTGAGGCGTCCCAAGGGTGGAAAGGGGTGTGTGGATTGCCGCGCCGCTCCGCTCCTCGCAATGACGAAGGATTGGCGGTTTGGCGTGTTGTTGCGGGCGGGCGCGCCGTTCTCCGAACACTGGCCCATGCGGGCGGGTGCGCATGATCCCGGCAAGATTCCTTTCCCTGCGCCAACTCCGGAACCTGGTCCGGCGACACCAGGCGGCCTATCTCAGGATCTGGGCCGGGCGGCTGGTGTTCTGGGGCGGGGCGGTCGGCGTCGGGGCGCTCTCGGTGCTGTTCGCCGAACTCTCCGAATTCCTCACGCATCTCTTCACGCGGGCAGCCGAGCGACATGTGTGGCTGCCGCTCCTCATAACGCCCTTGGGCGGCGCCCTGTGCGTCTGGCTCACGCGCCGCTGGTTCGCCGGTTCCGAGGGCAGCGGCATCCCGCAGGCACTCGCGGAAATGCGCCGTCCCGCCGACCTTCCCAACTGGCGGCCTCTTCTTTCCATCCGCATCATCTTCGGGAAGATCGTGCTTGGGGCCAGCGCCGTTGGCTGCGGCTTCTCGCTGGGGCGCGAAGGCCCGACGGTGCAGGTGGGCGCTTCGCTCATGAACGCGATCCACGGCTTCCTGCCGCGCAGCCTGCACATCCAGCGCAATCATCTTTTGATTGCCGGAGGCGCGGCGGGAATTGCGGCTGCCTTCAACGTGCCGCTCGCGGGCATCCTCTTCGCCATCGAGGAGATGAGCCGGGATGTGAAGGCGCGTCTTTCCGGCCTCATCATCACCGCCATCATCCTGGCGGGAATCACGGCACAGGCCCTGTCGGGGAGCAGCGGCAACTTCTTCGGCAACATCTTCATCATCGCGGGCGACAGCGACCAGATCAAGGCCGTGGCCCTCTCCGCCGTTCTCTGCGGCCTCACGGGAGGGCTTTTCGCCCGGATCATGGTCATGGGCGCGGGCGCCTGGCGAGGGCGGCTTGCGGATCTGCGCGCGGCGCGTCCGGTCATCTTCGCCGCCCTGTGCGGCTTCCTGGTGGCGGGCATGGGGATCGTGACGGGCGGCGTGATCTTCGGCAGCGGCCTGGAACAGACCCGCGCCCTGCTGGAAGCCGATGAGGGCAGCATCCCCTGGCACTTCGGCCCGGCGAAGTTCATCGCCACCCTGATCGCCTATCTTTCCGGCCTGCCCGGCGGCATCTTCTCGCCCTCGCTTGCCATTGGCGCAGGACTGGGCCACAACCTTGCCCCCCTTCTTGGCCAGAGCGACGCGCCCGGCATGCTGCTTGCGCTGTGCATGGCCGGTTTCCTCGCCGCCGTGACGCAAGCGCCGATCACGGCCTTCGTGATCGTCATGGAGATGGTTGATGGCTACTCCATCGTTATCAGCCTGATGACGGTCTCGCTCTTCTCCTCCGGAATCTCCCGCGTCCTGAGTCCCCCGCTCTACAGCACCCTCGCCAACCGGATGATCGGGAGCCAGGGAGGCAGGTGACGGAAGGAAATCAGCCCTCCGGAAAGCCTTGCGCTCTGCCCGGGGGGAAAGGGGCTTTTGCGTCTCCCCAGCGGCGGATGAGCGTGTGCTGGATGCCCAGTTGATCCAGAATGCGCGCGACCACGAAATCCACCAGTTCCGTCACTGTGCGCGGTCGATGGTAAAAGCCCGGACAAGGAGGCAGCAAGGTTGCCCCGGCGCGGGCGAGGCGCAGCATGTTTTCCAGATGGATGACGGAATAGGGCGTCTCGCGCGGGACGAGGAGCAGGCGCTTGCCCTCCTTCAAGGCCACGTCCGCCGCGCGTTCGATGAGATTTTCCGCGCGGCCCTGGGCGATGGCCGCCAGCGTCCCCATGCTGCATGGGCACACCACGACGGCCTCCGGAGCGTTGGAACCGGAGGCCACGGGCGCGAACCAATCCTTGCGCCCATAGACTTCCAGCCTCTCCCCCGCGCCCGGATAGCGCGCAAGCAACTCAGCCCGAACACTCTCCGGCGCATCAGGGAAACCAAAACCCATTTCCGAATGGATGACGCTTCGGGCCGCTTCCGAATAGAGAAGCTGAACCCGCGCCCCCGCTTCCAGCAGGCATTCCAACAGGCGAAAGCCGTAGATTTGCCCGGAAGCGCCGGTCAGCGCCATGCAGATACATTTATGCGTCACAGGCTGTCTCCTTCCCGGGCCTTGATTCCTGCAAGGCCGATTCCCGCAACAGCCGCGCCGCCACGAGGCCGTTCATGATGCCGAACACCAGGGCCGCCAGCAGGAAGATGGGCGTCAGGCGGAAGATGCCATCGTGGGGCACGAGCCAGAGCCTTGCCAACATGAGTTGCCCGGCGATGTGGGCGAAACTTGCCAAAAGGCTCCAGCTCACAACGCCAAACCAGCGCGCGGGCAGGCGCATGGCCGGGGCCAGGACGAGAAGGCTCATGAGCGTGCCGGAGAGGCTCAGGAAGAATCCCGGCGCGAGGAATTGCCCCAACAGCAGGGCGCAGGCCATGACCCGCAACAGACTGACCCAGGCTGCCACACGCCAGCCATAACGTGCCAGCACCATCAGGGTGACGATGTTGGCGATGCCTGGTTTTACGCCGGGCAGCGGCATGGGAATGGTCGCGTCGACCAGCGCCAGGCCGACCGCCGCCGCCGCTAGCCGGGCGATGCGCAAGTCGTCGGCGTCGACTGCGAGTTCAATGGTTGAGGGGGTCATGAAGCGATGTCTTTCCGGCAATGGCAAACCACACCCGCGCCTTGGCGTTCGGAGGGGAAAAGCCTGCGGATTATGGCAGATTTCTGCCCCTTCCGCCGCCCTCCGGTTCGTTGGTTCCCGGTTCGTCGGTTCCCGGTTCGTCGGTTCCCGGTTCGTCGGTTCCCGGTTCATCGGTTCCCGGTTCGGTGGTTCCGGGTTCATCAGTTCCCGGTTCATCGGTTCCCGGTTCATCGGTTCCGGGTTCGTCGGTTCCCGGTTCATCGGTTTCGCCCAGACTCAAGCTACTGATGGTGACGTGGCTGCTGGTCGCTGCCGCGCCCAAACCAAAACCAATCAGGTCGAAAGAAAGATTCACCACTGTACCCGCAGGAATGCCTTCCAAATCAACAATCACCGTTCTGCTGCCATCCGGGTTGTCGATTGCCGTTACCTTGTTTGATTTGAAAGTATCACCATTGGCTTGCAAATTAATGAAGGCGTCGTTCTTTGTCAGCCCTGTGCCGCTCAAGAGAGACAGGCCTGTGTTGGCGTCAATCAGTGCGGCCTCGAAAGCGTCATCGGGAGCGTTATCAGCGTCATCCAATACGAGGTCAGTAATTTTGAAACGCAAGTAGCGGTCATTCGCGC
>JAISLJ010000153.1 GCA_031290955.1 Zoogloeaceae bacterium
TCTAACCGAAGGAGAGCGCCATGCCGAGCGGCAAGGAAATTCGCAACAAGATCAAAAGCGTGGAGAACACGCGCAAGATCACCAAGGCCATGGAGATGGTGGCCGCCTCCAAGATGCGCAAGGCGCAGGAGCGCATGCGCGCCGCCCGTCCCTATGGCGAGAAGATCCGGCGCGTGGCGAGCAACCTCTCGCACGCGCTCACCGAATACAGGCACCCTTACCTGCGCCATCGGGAGGAGCACAGGAAGATCGGCCTCATTGTCATCACGTCCGACAAGGGGCTGTGCGGCGGCCTGAACAGCAACGTGTTGCGACTCATCGTCGGACGCCTGAAGGAATGGCATACGGCGCAGGCCCAGGTGCGCGTCACCTGCATCGGCAACAAGGGCTTGGGCTTCATGCAGCGCGCCGGAGCGCACATCGTCTCGCACCTTACGGGGCTGGGTGATGTGCCGCGCCTGGAAAAGCTGATCGGCCCGGTGAAGGCGCTTCTGGATACCTTTGTTTCCGGGGAACTGGACGTGGTCTACATCGCCTATACCCGCTTCATCAACACCATGAAGCAGGAGCCGGTGATCGAGCAACTCCTGCCTCTGGCTGGCGAGGCGGTCGGTTCGGGCAAGTCGGGCTGGGACTACCTCTATGAGCCGGACGCCAAGACCGTGATCGACAACCTGTTGGTGCGCTATGTCGAGGCGCTGATCTACCAGGCCATTTCCGAGAACATGGCCTCCGAGCAGTCGGCGCGGATGGTGGCGATGAAATCGGCTTCCGACAATGCCAAGAACGTGATCGACGAACTGAAGCTCGTCTACAACAAGGCGCGCCAGGCGGCGATCACCAAGGAATTGTCCGAGATCGTCGGCGGCGCTGCCGCGGTGTAGGATTTTTGATGATATTGAGGATTTGACATGACGCAAGGTTCTATCGTGCAATGTATTGGCGCTGTGGTGGACATCCAGTTCCCGCGCGACCAGATGCCCAGGGTTTACGATGCGCTGCTGCTGGAGGATTCCAGCGCGCACGACAATCTCGAAAAGGGGCTGACCTTCGAGGTGCAGCAGCAATTGGGCGACGGCATCGTCCGCACCATTGCGCTCGGCTCTTCCGATGGCTTGAAGCGCGGCATGGGTGTCACCAACACCGGCGCGCCCATTTCCGTGCCGGTGGGTCACGGCACACTGGGACGCATCATGGATGTGCTCGGTCGCCCCATTGACGAGGCAGGCCCCATTGAAGCCGACGAAAAGCGTTCCATTCACGCGGCCGCGCCCAAGTTCGACGAGCTTTCCCCTTCCGTGGAATTGCTGGAGACCGGCATCAAGGTGATCGACCTGATCTGCCCGTTCGCCAAGGGCGGCAAGGTCGGCCTCTTCGGCGGCGCGGGCGTGGGCAAGACCGTGAATATGATGGAACTCATCAACAACATCGCCAAGCAACACAGCGGCCTTTCCGTGTTTGCCGGCGTGGGCGAGCGCACCCGCGAGGGGAACGACTTCTATCATGAAATGAAGGATTCCAATGTTCTCGACAAGGTGTCGATGGTGTTCGGGCAGATGAACGAGCCGCCGGGCAACCGTCTGCGCGTGGCCCTGACCGGCCTCACCATGGCCGAGCGTTTCCGCGACGAGGGCCGCGACATCCTCTTCTTTGTGGATAACATCTACCGCTACACCCTGGCCGGAACGGAAGTCTCCGCGCTTCTGGGACGGATGCCTTCTGCCGTGGGCTACCAGCCGACGCTGGCTGAGGAAATGGGGCGCTTGCAGGAACGCATCACCTCCACCAAGGTGGGTTCGATCACTTCCATCCAGGCCGTCTATGTGCCTGCGGATGACCTGACCGACCCGTCGCCCGCCACCACCTTCCTGCATCTGGATTCCACCGTGGTGCTCTCGCGGGACATCGCCTCGCTGGGCATCTACCCGGCGGTCGATCCGCTCGATTCCACCTCCCGCCAACTGGATCCGCTCGTGGTGGGCGAGGAGCACTACAACGTGGCCCGCGCCGTGCAGACTACCCTGCAACGCTACAAGGAACTCCGGGACATCATCGCCATTCTGGGCATGGACGAACTCTCGCCCGAAGACAAACTGGCGGTGGCCCGCGCCCGGAAGATCCAGCGTTTCCTCTCGCAGCCCTTCCATGTGGCCGAAGTGTTTACCAACTCTCCCGGAAAATATGTGTCGCTGAAGGACACCATCGCCGGGTTCAAGGGCATCGTTGAGGGTCAGTACGACAATCTGCGGGAACAGGCGTTCTACATGGTCGGCAGCATTGAGGAAGCAATCGAGAAGGACAAGACCCTGCAATGATTTGCGCATGGTCACGCCTCTTGAACGCACGCCCTTCGGGCCTGCCCCCCTTTGAAAGGAGCCGGATATGGCAATGACGATCCATGTGGATGTAGTAAGCGCCGAGGAGGAAATCTTCTCGGGCCTGGTGGAATTTGCGGTGTTTCCGGGCGAAGCCGGTGAGCTTGGCGTCATGCCCAGCCACACGCCCCTCCTGACCCGCATCAAGCCGGGCGTAGTGCGCCTGAAAACGCCGCACAGCGCGACCTGCGAGACGCTGTATGTTTCCGGCGGCATGCTGGAAGTGCAACCGCGCCTGATTACCGTACTGGCCGATACCGCCATCCGCGCCGTCGATCTGGACGAAGCCAAGGTGCTGGAAGCCAAGCGCCATGCCGAGGAAACACTTGCCAAGCAGACAGGCGGCATGAACTTCGCCACCGCCGAAGCGGAACTGGCGCAACTGAACGCCCAGCTCCTCGCCATCAAGCGACGCAAGAATCCTTCCCTGCACTGATTTTCCTGTCTGCGCAGACAACGAAAAACGGCAACCGCATGGTTGCCGTTTTTGTCAAGACCCGCCAGATCATATTTGTGGGCGTCCCCGCATGGCGTCTCCGCCCCATTTCGTCAAAAGCGAGCGCAGCGCGGCAATCCATTGGCCTTTGCACGCCTGCGGCGTGCAGAAATCCGCGCATCCGCTGGCATGAAATACAGGAACGCAAAAATGATTCTATCCGCCGAAGAATTCGTCTCGCTTCGCGCCAGCGACGTCAAGGCTGAATATGATCGGGCGACGCATGAGGAAGCTCTGCTGGAAGTCTGGAAGGATGTGCTCCAGAAATACCCGGACGATACCGTTTGGGTGATCCATAACTGTCGCATCCCGGCAAAAACAGACTTCCGGCACGCACGCCTTCGACCAGGCCTGCGCCAGCGCCCACATCGACCACCGCCTCATCCCGCCGCGCCATCCCCAGACAAACGGCATGGTCGAGCGCTTCAATCGCTGCGTCAGCCATCAAGGCGCCCGAATCATGGTATGCTCAACACCCTAGTAGTCAGTCACGCTGAAAAGAAACGATTCGATGGGCAAGCTTTCAGCGAAAAATCACGTCAACGATTGTGTCAAATCAATGTGACTGACTACTAGGTTATTCATTACAGATTTATAACCACACGAAACGCGACATGCAGCAGTTTCTGACACCGCACCAAAGCCAATACGTCGCATGGCGGCTCACTCGCCGCGCGGCAGGCGATACGGTTGAATCGCTAGCTTCGACACTGGTCGATTCACAGATCGATCTCAATCCGCATCAGGTCGATGCCGCGCTGTTTGCCTGCCGCAACCCGCTTTCGCG
>JAISLJ010000154.1 GCA_031290955.1 Zoogloeaceae bacterium
CCGATGGATGCCACGCATCGGGAATTCGTAGACCAAGTCACGGTACTCTCCACGATTGCGGACGGGGCGGCTGTGTCATTCCTGGAAAAATTCATCGCCCATACCGAGGCGCATTTCGAGGCGGAAAACCAGTGGATGAAGCGCAGCGCCTTTCCTCCTCTTCATTGCCACGCGGGCGAACATCAACGGGTCATCATGTCCCTGAAGAGCGTGTTGTCCATGACAAGGCGGGGCAATCCCGGATTGGCGCGGGTCGCGGCGCAGGAAATGGCGCGCTGGTTCGAGAACCACGCCGCCACGATGGACGCCGCCCTGGCCGCCCACATGCGCCGGACGCAGTTCGCGCCCTGAGCGGCAGGGAGTGGCTGCCAAATGCCGACCGCCTATCTCATCCAGGAGGCTTGGCTTCTGGGGCACCGCTTTTACGTCGACGAACGGGTGATCGTGCCGCGTTCCTTCATCGCCGAATTGCTCGCGGAAACACTCTCTCCCTGGATCTCCGCACCAAAAGCCATTGGGCGCGTGCTGGATTTGTGCACCGGCTCCGGCTGCCTTGCCATTCTTGCTGCGCTCGCTTTTCCCGAAGCGCAGGTCGACGCCATCGACATTTCCTCGCGGGCGCTCGCCGTCGCCCACAGGAATGTGGATGACTACCGGCTTGCAGATCGTATCCGCCTCATCGAATCGGACGCCTTCACCGCACTCACGGACGAAGCCTACGACCTCATCCTTGCCAACCCGCCCTATGTGGATGCCGAAGCGATGGCGACCCTGCCGCTCGAATACCGGCAGGAACCGGCGCTGGCGCTGGCATCCGGCGCGGACGGCCTTGATTTCACCCGCCGCCTGCTTGCCGAAGCCAGGTCACGGCTTGCCCCCGGCGGCATCCTGGTGGTGGAAATCGGCCACAATCGCATGGCGCTGGAGGCTGCCTACCCGCAGCTTCCCTTCACCTGGCTTGAGACAACAGCGGGCGATTCCTTCGTGTTCCTGCTGCGCCGGGAGGACTTGCCCTGAATTTCCGGGCCGCGCAAAATCCCATCGTGTATCATACACTCCCATGTCCAGACAATGCTAGGAAGATTGCCGTCATGCCGTTACGAGTCAAGCGCGGAGCCAGAGTCGTCGTTCTATGCGCGTCATCCTTTCTGCTGGCTTCCTGCATCGGCTTCATGTCGGCCGGTGTGCGGATCAAGGATGAAAAAGTGTGCTTTGCGCCATCGGAAGACGATTCCCGCTGGTTTCGCGGACACATCATGTTTCATGGTTATGCGCTGTACAGGCTCGAAGGCGAGCGGGAAAAACCGATCTGGGGCTATTGCCTGAAAGAGGGCATGTCCGTGCGGGGCGACGCCTGTTTTCCCTATGGCGAATTGCCCGAAGGCGTCTCGCGCGCAGCGGTGCGCGACGATTGTTCTTCAGCGGAAGAAGCACCGCCCCTGCAAGCCAACACCCTGTATGCCGTCGAGGTGTTCGGGAGCGAAAAGACGCGCTGGTATTATTACAATAGCTGGCCTGCCCGTTTTTGCCTGAAGGAAGACACGGGCGCGCTGTCGATCCAAAGGCTGCCGGACAGGGACGACGCCGACCATTGCCCGGAAGAGGGTGCGCAGACGCCAGCGCGTTAAAAAACCGTTCGCAAGGTACTGCGTCGGTTGTCGGAAGCGGGATACGCTTCCTCGCGCTGTCCTTCCCCTGTTCGTGCGCCCCCCTTTCATTTCACGATTGTCAAAATCCGCGCCCTGCGGGGATAATCGCCCCTTTTGACGGGAAAACACATCATGGAATCCACCCGCGTTCCGCTTGAAGCCCACGAAATCCCGACCCACAAAGGAGACGCGCATGGATTACACGCTGGAATATGAAGTCAACGATGCCGGATTGATGAATTCGGCGCGGCGGCTTGCCACGCGCCTGGCGCGCAATGAAGATGGCGGAAAGACAAGGTGGCGGCGGATCGTGCGGCAGGAGGCCCCGCCAGTGCTTTTCGGGCTTGTGTTTGGGATCGTATCTGCGTTTTTCTCCCCAAGTCGGGATTTTTTGTTTGGGCTTTTCCTGGGACTTGCTCTGGGCGTGCTCCTGATGTTTTTGATCTTGTTTTTCGATCAACGCGCCATCCAGAAAAGAAGCCTGTCGCACATGCGAGGCAACAAACTGATCCTGGATGATGCTGGACTGTGCCTGCGCTCCGCGTTTGGCGAAGTCCGTTGTCCCTGGCGGGAAGTGCGTGACCTGCTGCCGCAGCGCGGCTGGCTGGCGATCGTCCTGACGCCCCTTCCCATGATAATCCCCATTCCGGACAGGGCCTTTGCCGATGCCGCCGCGCGGCAAGCGTTTCTGGATGTCCTGCGCGAAGGCATGTCGAGTCGGCGGGCAGGGGATGAAGAAATGGCGTATCCCCACGGAAAATCATAGGCCGCACGGCATGATCGCCCCCATCAACCCGGTTGCCGTGCGCCGTCATTTTCGGCGCGTTGCCGCGACCTATGCCGAAGCGGATTTCCTCGCCCGGGAAGTCGATGCCCGCCTGCAATCGCGTCTGGAATACCTGCGCCTTGCGCCGGAGGTGATCGTGGATCTCGGTTGCGGCCCGGCGCTCTCGCGTCTTGGCTTGCTGGCGCGTTATCCCGGCGCGCGCTATGTCGGGCTGGATCAGGAAGCCGCCATGTTTGCACCTGCGGCCCAATCCGCCAGCCCCGCGCATTTCCTCGCGGCAAGCGCCGAGCGGCTGCCGCTGCGCGCGGGCGTGGCCGGTCTGGTCTGGAGCAACCTGCTTCTTCCCTGGCTTGCCGATCCCTTTGTCTTTTTTCAGGAAGTGCGGCGGGTGCTGGCGGAAGGCGGTCTCTTCATGTTTTCGGCGCTGGGGCCAGATACGCTGAAGGAATTGCGCGGCAGCTTCCCGGATGGCCACGCGCACACGCAGGAATTCCAGGACATGCACCATCTGGGCGACATGCTTCTGGAAGCCGGATTGGCCGACCCGGTGCTCGAAATGGAAATCCTCACCCTCACCTATCCCGATCTGGAAACCCTGCTTGCCGAACTGCGCGCCGCCGGGGCGACCCGCGCCATGCGCGGCGGGCCGCCCGGCCTTTCCGGCAAGGCTTTTCTACGCGGACTGAAGACCCATTATGAATCCTTGCGCCGGGAAGGCAGGCTGCCGGTGACGATGGAGATTCTCTACGGCCACGCCTGGCAGGCCGCGCCGCGTGTGCCGCCACATCTGCCACATGCGCCACATGCGCCGCAAGAGGCCGGGGAAGCGGGCGCGATCCTGCGCTTCGTCCGCAACGCCGGGCGCTCTGGCGGACAAGGGAGCGAGGCATAGACGATGGAACGCTATTTCCACGTCCTGCGCGCCCTGAGCCTTTTGCTCATGCTCTTCGCGTTTACGTTGTGCGTTCCCCTTCTCTACGCGCATCTTGCGGAGGATGGGGCGGAGATGGCCTACGACATTGCCTTCCTGGTCACGCTGGCGAGCGGCCTTGCCCTCTGGCTCCTGACCCGCGCCAGCCGTCGGGAACTGCATGTGCGCGATGGCTTCCTGCTGGTGGTGCTTGTCTGGTCGGTGCTGCCGCTCTTTGCCAGCTTGCCCTTCTACACCCAGTTGGACATCAGCTTTACCGATGCCTATTTCGAGGCGGTCTCCGGCCTGACGGCCACGGGGGCGACGGTGCTCTCCGGGCTGGACGCGCTGCCGCAATCCATCCACCTCTGGCGCAGCCTCATCATCTGGATGGGCGGCATGGGCCTGATCGTGCTTGCGGTCGCCATCCTGCCGATGTTGGGCATTGGGGGCCGACAGATGTTCAAGGCCGAGATTCCCAGCCCGATGAAGGATACCAAGCTCACCCCGCGCATCGCCCAGACGGCCAAGGGTTTGTGGCTCGTGTATGTTGGCATCACCGCTGCCGGGTTCCTCGCCTACCACTGGGCGGGAATGGATTGGTTCGATGCCCTGTGCCATGCCTTCTCGACCGTGGCGCTGGGCGGCTTTTCCACCCACGACGCGAGCTTCGGCTACTGGGATTCGCCGCGTGTGGAAGGCGTGGCGATCATCTTCATGCTGTTGGCGGGGATGAATTTTTCCACCCACTATGTCGCCATTCTCGGGAAAAGCCTGAAGACCTACCTGCGCGACCCGGAAATCCTCTGGTTCCTGGGCGTGCTGCTGGCGGCCATTCTCCTTGCCACCTTCTACCTGTGGGGCTTCCATTTCTATCCGAACACCACGGAAACCCTGCGCCATGTCGCCTTCAACCTGATTTCCGTCGCCACCACGGCGGGTTTTACCTCGACGGACTACAGCCAGTGGCCTTTCTTCGTGCCCTTGCTGATGCTTTTCCTGTGCAGCTTCGTTTCCTGCTCCGGTTCCACGGGCGGCGGCATCAAGATGATGCGGGCGGTTTTGCTCTACAAGCAGGTGTATCGTGAACTGCTGCGCTCCATGCATCCCAATGCCGTCTATCCGGTCAAACTGGGCGGCCACACCGTGCCCCAGAACATGCTTTTCGCGGTCTTGGCCTTCGGCTTCATCTACATGGTGACGCTGGTCAGCCTCGTGCTGCTCCTGAGTTTTTCGGGGCTGGAGATCATCACCGCCTTCTCCGCCGCCGTCGCCAGCCTGAACAACACCGGCCCCGGCCTGGGCATGGTCGGCCCGGTCAACAACTTCATGCCCCTGACCGATTTCCAGACCTGGACCTGCACCCTGGCAATGCTTCTGGGCCGTCTGGAAATCTTCACCCTCCTCGTCGTCCTGATGCCCGCATTCTGGCGAAAGTAGTGTCCTGGCGGACGGCAATGGCCCTTCGGGCGGCGGTGATGGTGTTGGGAAAGCCTCTCGCCCCCGTTGGGGGAGCGAGGGGATTGATATGGGCGCATTCGCGCCGAAGATTGCCGTGTCGCTCTGCTCCTCGCAATGACGGGACGAGGGGCAGGCGGATGAGGCACACGCCCCAATGTCTGAAGACAACACCCCATTGTCTGAAGACAACGCTCCATTGTCTGGAGACAACGCCCCATTGTCTGAAGACAACGCCCCAATGTCTGGAGACAACACCCCATTGTCTGAAGACAACGCCCCAATGTCTGGAGACAACACCTTGCGGAAACGCCATTTTTCTGGCGCAAGCCGCGCTTTTTCCCTTTTGCTTCATTCACCCAAAGGAGTTCATGATGACCCAAAGAACCGATGTGCACTACCCCGCCGCGCATACGCTGGAATTGCATCTGCGCCCAGTGGATGTCGCGTCCCCCGACCCGCACCGCAGCGATTACGGTTTTCGCGTCTATTTCGGCATCCTGCCGCCGGGCGGCGCCAGCGTGGAAGCGGACCAGTTCCAAGCGCGAATTGATGAAAGCTCCGATTACCGGCGACGAACTCCCGCATTCCCATTCACCCGCAGGAAGCGCGACTTCTTTTCAAGCGATTTTTCTGACGATAAAAGTTCCGCAGAAAATCCTGGGGGATTTTCCAGCGGCGCTTCGTGCCACAGGAAAATCCCCCCTTTCTTTGCCCGCAAGATTCAACTGTGATCCTCGGTACTGAAACTCGTGCGGCTGACCTTGCGATCCACGAAATGAACGTGGAAACGGGTTGCCAGGTGGTGCGGCCATTCGTTGCGGACATTCCACGTCCAGACTTCCTCAATGGAAAATTTCTGCGCGGAATGTTCCTTTCCCAAAAGGCGCAGGACTTCCTCCTGCGCCATGCCCGCCCGGATTCCGGCCAGGGAAGCGGCCTCCAGCGTGTCGCGCGCCTCGATGACGCGCCCTGTGGCATCAACGGTATACATCCAGTTACTGATGCCGTTCGGCTGTGAAGAATATTCCAACGTCCGGGTGCCGTCCGGGTTTCCGTGTGTTCGGAGGGGCGCGCCGCGTCCGGACAGGAGGGCGGCTTCGTCGGCATAGGCAGGCGCTTGCGCAAGGGCAGCGCCCGTAAATGGGACAGTCAGCAAGACGAGCGTGGCAAGGTGAAGCTTCATGATTTCCTCTCGACGGTTCATGTAAGGTGGGCCGGGGCGCGGGATTGCCCCCCGGTCGTCTGACTGTTTTTACGCAGGCTCTGTTGTTTCCGGAGCAGACAGGCGCGGGGAGGATTGCGGATTTTTTCCTGTTGATTCCGTGCCATTGCCGCGTTTTCGCCCTTTCCCGGAAAACCGTTCGGCGCGTTTCAGCCAGACAGAAGCTGCCAGAGCATTTTTGATGCCAGCAACAAAATTTTACCCTCGCCCGCTTGGCGGGAGAGGATTGCTGTCTACAAGACCGCGAAGCGCCGCTCATTTTTTCAACCTTCCAGCAGCATGACGCCCAAGGAAATGGATGCGCTCCCTCTCTCGCCTGCCGGGGCGTCCTGCGGACGGCACCAAGCGGGGGGGGAGAGAGAAGCAGACGTCCCAGATCGGAACCGGTGTGTGGATTGCCGCGCTGCGCTCGCAATGACGGGAGTTTGGACGTTGGGTTTATTTCCGTGGGCGCGGGTTCCGCTGTTACGCGAAAGAAAGCGCGAGGCGTCTCAGTCTTCGTCATTGCGAGGAGTAGCGACGCGGCAATCCATTGGCCTTCATTTGCGCGATGCCCCCCGCGCCGCCGCCTGCTTCTCTCTCCCCCGCGGCGCGGACGGAAGGGAATCGCACAGACAACCGCCGATGGATTGCCACGGCGCTACGCGCCTCGCAATGACGACAAAGTGGGGACGGCTTCCAGTCGCCCCAAGGAATGGTCGGGAGCAGGATGCTCCCGCTCCCTTGAAACCAGGCGGGGCATGTTTTATCCTCATCCCCCTGCCTTTCACTTTTCGGGAGCAATCTCATGCGCACAAATCCTCTCCTGCGTCCGCGCCTTTGCCTGGGACGCTTTCTTGCCGCCTTCTTCCTTGCGCTTCCGGCCGCGCCGTTGCTTGCGGCCAGTTTTGATTGCGCGAAGGCAAGGACGCCATTCGAGCGCACTGTGTGCGCGAACGAAAAGCTTTCCCGGCT
>JAISLJ010000155.1 GCA_031290955.1 Zoogloeaceae bacterium
CAGAAAGGAGAACATTCCAGAAGACGATAGACCAAAAACTTCATCAACACTGACCGCACAAAATACTTGACTGCGAACACGGTTGCTCTCTCGCCCCTGCCGGGGCACTCTCCCCCGCCATGCGGGGGAGAGAAGGCAAGCGCCCGTGCTTGTTCCACCTGCCTTGCGGGTGGGGGAGAGAAGGCAAAGGCCGCCGGGCGGAGGCAATACCTCGCCGGACGCTCTTCCTCGCCACGCGGAGGAGAGAAGGCAAGCGCCATTGCTTGCTCTGCTTTCCTTGCGGATGGGGGAGAGAAGTTCGATGTGTGGCGCAGCAACGATTCCAGCATTTCCTTCTCTTCTTCCGTCAAACTCACTCGGTATTTGATCGCTGGCATGTCCGTCTTGCCTGTGCACGATGGTGGCCGGGTCTGCCCACCCCGCCGCCGAACCCGCCAGCGCCAGTGCTGCCACAATTGCCTTTACTGCAAATTTGAGTTTCATGTTTCCGCTCCTCAGTCAGTTCGAACGAACCCGCGAGACAATGCCGGTTCCCTCCACGGAGAGGAAGAAGCAAACCCTGTGCCACAACTATTCACATCGGTATATATCGAAACCCATTCCGCAGAAAAACCCGCGCAACCACCAGACTTTCCGCCAATTTCCCCCGCCGCCTTCCCCCCAATCCGCTATATTGCCGACGCCTCTACGGCACACCGTTTTGTCGTAAATCCGACAACAATGTCCGACATACGACAAGACAATTGCATGAAGCACAGGAAACGCCACGCGGCGCGAGGCAATCCACCGCGCCGCATATGCCTCCCCATCAATGCCGCGTCCGCCATGGTAGAGACTCGCTGAACGAATCATGTCCGGGACGATCCCGCAGGAATGGGCGATGCCTTGCCGGAGCGCAGGGGGCGGCGCAAGCAACAAGGGCATCGCACAGATGAACGCCGATGGATTGCCGCGCTGCGCTCGCAATGACGACAAAGTGGGGGAGGATCCTGCTTCCCCAAGGAATGGACAGGGCGGCAGGATGCCGCCCCCACCTTGGGAACCCCACGCAATCATGAACCGCCCGCAACAACGCACCCGAGGAACTTACCGTTGCCATCCCCGGCAAGGATTTCCGGGCGGGCGGCAAGGAAGGGGCTGGTTCCCGGCAGGTTTGGGTGGATATCGAATATAACCTTCTGAAAACAAAGCGATTTCCGTCGCGCAAACGCATCCGCCGTGGATGGCGCGAACGTTGCTTGGTTTGGGCAGGCAGTCGGAGGCGTTCCGGGAGGGTTGCCGGTTTGTTCTCACAAATCGCCCGCGCCTGCCGTAAACGAACGAGACCATCCGGAGATCATCATGAGTCTATTGAACACGGGCCTCACGGCGCTTTCCACGGCGCAACTGGGCATGCGCACGGCGCAGCACAACATCGCCAACGCCAACACGCCCGGTTACAGTCGGCAGGCGATTCTGCAAGCCACCAATGCGGCCATGTTCACAGGTTCTGGCTATGTTGGTCAGGGTGTGCATGTGGAAACCATCCGCCGCAGCTATAGCGATGTGCTCACCCGGCAGGTGAACATGGCGCAGAGCAAATCCAGCGAACTGGATACCCATTACGCCATGATCTCCCGCATCGACAGCCTCCTTGCCGACAGCAATTCCGGCATTTCCCCGGTGCTGGCGGGCTTCTTTCAGGGGGTGCAGGATGTGGCCGCCAATCCCGGTCTTGTTTCGGCGCGGCAATCAATGGTTTCCTCTGCCCAGGTGCTCGCCAACCGTTTCCAGATTCTCGATGACCGCCTAGTGCAGCTTGCCGCGGAGACCAATACCCAGATTCACAGTTCCGTCGAACTCGTCAATACCTACAGCGCCCGCATCGCCGACCTCAATATCCAGATCAGCATGCTTGCTTCCACCGGTCAGCCGCCCAACGATCTTCAGGATGAGCGCGACCAACTGGTGCTGGAACTGAACAAGCTCATCCGCGTGAGCACCGTCATTGATTCCGACGGCAACATGAACGTCTTTGCCGGCATGGGCCAGCAAGTGGTGGTGGGGAGTTCCGCCATTCCACTGGAAGCGCGTCCCTCGGAGGCCAATCCCGAACAGTGGGTGATTGCCCAGAAAAACGGCATGGAATTGCCCACCAGCTATTTCGATGGCGGTTCCATCGGCGGCCTGCTCGCCTTCCGGAACGAGGCCCTGACCCAAACCAACAACACGCTGGGCCAGCTTGCCGCAAGCATTGCGCTCACGGTCAATGCCCAACACGCCCTGGGGCAAGACCTGTTGGGGAACAGCAAAAGCGACGCGGATTTCGTGGCCGATTTCTTCCGGATCAGCGCCCCCAAATCCACGGCGAACGCGCGCAATACCGGCATGGGTTCCGTCGCCGATTTCCACTTCCTGCCGTCCACCCTCTCGCCGGAAGGCAATTACTACACCCAACTGACTGGCAGCAATTATGCAGTGCAGTTCGATACGGGCGGCAGCTTCACCGTCACGCGCCTCGCCGACAATGCCCTGGTGGCTTCCGGCAGCGAAGGCACGGCGGAGGAATTCGATGGCCTGTCGCTCAACTTTGCCGCCGGGCATGCCAAGGGCGACCGTTATCTGCTGCAACCGACCTGCGAAGTCGGGCGCAATCTCACCGTGAATCAGGAAATCGTCGGCGACGTGCGCAAGATCGCGGCGGCCTCGCCGGTGCGCACCGAGACCGGCGAAAACATCGGCGCGGCCACGATCAGCGCCGGGGAAATCGTTGACGCGAACTATGTGCGTCCCGCGTCGCCGATCATCCTGGAATATGACGAAGGGCCGCCGGGCGAGTTGCAGCTGGCAAGTGGTTCGGGTTCGCCCACTTCAGTGCTGGTCAATGGCACGGCGGTCACTTATCCCTTTTCCTTTTCCTACAACAGCGGCGATGAAATCACCATTGACGGTTTTCGCTTCACCATCACCGGCACGCCTGCCGATGGCGATACGTTCCGCATTGCCGCCAACACTGGCGGCCTGGCGGATTCGCGCAACATTGTGCGCATTGGCGCCCTGCAAACGCAGGAGACCATGAATGGCGACAGCACAAAGGGTCTTGCCACTTTCCAGGTCGCCTATGCCCAACTGGTGAGCGACATCGGCTCCCGCACCAAATCCGTTGCCGTCAATGGCGATGCGCAGCGGGTGGTGCTCGAACAATCCATTGCGGCGCGCGATTCCGTGGCGGGCGTGAATCTCGACGAGGAATGGGCCAACATCATGCAATACCAGCTTTCCTACCAGGCGGCGGCCCGGATGATGGACACCGTGTCGAAGATGTTCGACGTCATCATCAACATCGGCCGCTGACGTGGATCCCGCACACAGGAGAAAATCATGAGACTGAGCACGGCGCAAATGTACGATTCCGGCACCAACGGCCTGTTGCGGAACCAGTACGATCTTTATCGCATCCAGAACCAGATGTCGACGGGCCGCCGCGTCGTCACGCCTGAGGATGATCCGGTCGCCGCCGCCCAGGCGCTGGCGACGGAACAGAAACTGCATGTGAATACGCAGTTCCTGGATAACCAGGGGAATGCCGCCGCGCAATTGAAGGAGCTGGAAAGCCAGATGGGCGCGGTCGGCAGCCTGCTGATCGATGTCAAGGCGCGCTGGGTGGAGGCCGGGAACGGCGCTTACACCGAGAAGCAACTGAAGGATCTGGCCGTGGATATCCGCGCCCAGTTCGAGAAACTCCTGAGCATCGCCAACAACGCGGATGCCCACGGGCAATACCGTTTCGCGGGTTTCCAGTCGGGAACGCAGCCTTTTGTCAATGTCAATGGCGTGGTTTCTTATCAGGGGGACAGCGGCGAGCGCCTGATCCAGGTGGAAACGAGCCGTTTCCTCGCGGTGAATTATTCCGGTCGCGCCTTCTTCGAGGCCGTGCCGGAAGGCAACGGCGCTTTCGTCACCGGAGCCGCGCCCGGCAATACCGGCGTAATCCGCAATGGCTCGCTGGCGAACAGCAACGCCTACGATGGGCACAGCTACAGCCTCACCTTCACCACGCCCACCAGCTACGATCTCACGGATACCTATAACGGCAGCACCACCATGACCACGGGCATTGTCTACACGCCGGGTTCGGCCATCACGCTGGGCGGCGCGCAGGTGGATTTCACCATTCCGCCCGGCATGGGAGATGTCTATACGATCGAGCCAAGCCGCGAGGAAAGCATGTTTACCACGCTGCGGAAATTCGCCGAGATTCTGGGCAACGGCATGCCCAATTCTCCCGATTTCCTGAACACCATGCAGCGCGTGGGGGCCAGCATCGACCAGGCCATCCAGCACGTCTCCGACAACCGCGCCGTCGTCGGCACACGCATGGCCGAACTGGAATCGCTCACCTTCCTTGATTCCGACCTGGCGGTGCAATACGAGGAACAAATCTCCACACTCGTCGATCTCGACTACAACGCAGCAATCAGCGACCTCTCCAAGAACCAACTGCAACTCCAGGCCGCCATGCAATCCTTCCTCAAGGTAACGGGATTGAGCCTGTTCAATTACATTTGAGGGATCAGGGGAGGGCAGGCGAGGACTTATGGCAACGAAGAAAATGTTAGACAGATGCCCGGAAGCTTCCGCGTGAAGCACAAGAAGAGATACGTCGTCAGGCGATGCGACTGCGAGAAGAGTTGAATCTGACGTGGAAAGAAGTTGCGCACGTGATGGGGGTGAATATTGGCGCGATGTCCTTTGCCGGACAAAGCAGGTAGCCGGAACGCAGGAGGACGTAACGCAGTGCGTTGCCCACGGTCGCGGTTTGCGGATCGGGAGCGCACATCGACCACCTGTCGCAACAAATCCCGCTGCGCGTCTTCCGGGCGGATTTCCACGAGGGCGTAACGCCCTGACGGGTCACGGGAATCTGCGCTTCAGCGGTCGGGATGGTCACGATTTCTGGAACGGCTTCCGCACGCGGCGCCTGGACAACGGGCGGCGCGGCTTCCCCAAAACAGTCGGATCATGAATCGGCTCCTGAACAATGGAGCGGATAGCATCCGGTCAAAGCACAGAAAAAGCGATGAAAAATCGGATTTTGCTGCGTACCGGATTGATTGGCTTCCTTGGTGCCCGCATGAAGCAGGCATGGACGTGCTGCCCCTGCGCTATAATCCGATCCATGATTTGTTAAGCGAGCAGGCCATGACGCGCAAAAAACTCCCCATCGGAATCCAGACCTTCGCCAAGTTACGGGAAGAGAATCACTACTATGTTGACAAGACGGCCTTCGCCCTGCGCATGATTCAGGAAGGCTCGACCTATTTCCTCTCCCGCCCGCGCCGCTTCGGGAAAAGCCTGTTTCTCGATACGCTGGCGGAGCTTTTTGCAGGTAACGAGCCGTTGTTCCGGGGGTTGTATTGTCACGACAAATGGGATTGGGAAACGAAATATCCGGTGGTGCGCATCAGTTTTGCGGAAGGAATCATGGAGAGCCGGGTCGAACTCAATACCCGCATATCTGATATTCTGATGGAAAACGAGCAGCGCCTGGAACTGAAAAAGGGATTCGGCGAGCTTCCTGGTCGCTTCATTCGCCTGATTCAGGCGGCGGAAGCGAAGTTCGGACAGCGTGTCGTGGTGTTGGTAGACGAATACGACAAGCCCATCCTGGACAGCCTCACCCGTCCCGATCTCGCCCGCGAAATGCGTGATGGTTTGCGTAGTCTTTACTCTGTTATCAAGGGGCAGGACGCGCATATCAAATTCGCTTTTTTGACTGGTGTTTCCCGGTTCAGCAAGGTCAATATCTTTTCCGGCCTCAACAATCTGGTGGATATTTCCCTGGACGCCGCCTATTCCAGCATCTGCGGCTATACCGATGCTGATGTGGATACCGTGTTCGCCCCGGAACTCGAAAACCTGGATCGGGAGGAAATCCGGCAGTGGTACAACGGTTACAAGTGGCGGGGCGAGGCGGTCTATAACCCCTTTGATCTGTTGCTGCTCTTTCAAAAGAAGGAATTCCGCCCCTTCTGGTTCGAGACCGGCACACTGACCTTTCTGGTGGACATGCTCACGGAGCGCAAAGTCTATTTGCCCGCGATTCTGAAGATGGAAAGCTCCTCCGAATTGATTTCCACCTTCGACGTGGGAGATATTTCCACGGAAGCATTGATGTTCCAGTCCGGCTATCTGACCCTG
>JAISLJ010000156.1 GCA_031290955.1 Zoogloeaceae bacterium
CATGCGGTTATTTTGCCCATGCCCCTGCTTGACCGTGCCGATATTGCGGTTGCGCCGTCGATTGTCACGCATATCGTTCATCTCCAATTTGTAAAAACTCAAGAAAAAGCATTCTATCAGGAAACCGAACGCCCAGAATTCCGCCGCGACTTTATCATCCAGCATTCCCTGCCAACGCCTGCAAACTGATTACGGCAACCCGATAACATGGCGATCCTTCGGCCAGCGGATGCGGTAGTCGGCGGAAAATTCCTGGCCGGCTCCGGCGTTCGCCCTGCGCCACAAGGTAGGCGGATTTTTCCAGACGCGGCGACACCTACGCTTGCAGCGTCACCGGAATTTGCAGTTTGCCACCCATCTGCTGGAGGATATGCCAGCTTGTGAAAGCGTCACACTCCGGGAAGGGGCGCGATGTGTGGCGGTTTTGTCGCTGGCGGGCGTTCTCCGGGCAGTTCCAGCCAGTGGCGCAGGATGGTTTCGCATTCGTTGATGCCTTCCTTTTTCAGGCTGGAAAAAAGCTGGACGGAGCATTGGGGCGTGTGTGGCGTCAGGGCCGCGCGTACTTGTCGCAGCGCGAGTGTTCGCGCCTGGCGCGAGAGTTTGTCCGACTTGGAGAGCAGGAGATGCACGGGGCGTCCGGTAGGCAGGAACCATGCCAGCAGGCGTTGATCCAGTTCGGTCAGGGGGCGGCGGCAATCCATGATGAGGATGAGACCGGCGAGCGTTGCGCGTTCCAGGAGATAGGGGCCGACCAGTCCCTTCCATTCCCTGCGGACGGCTTCCGGCGCCTTGGCAAAACCGTAGCCGGGCAGGTCGACAAAATACTTTCCCAGCGTGTCCGGCGCGACCGTAAAGTAGTTGAGATGCTGTGTGCGGCCCGGTGTGCGGCTCACGTGCGCCAGCCGCGTCCGGCCGCAGAGCGTGTTGATGGCGGAGGATTTCCCGGCGTTGGAGCGCCCCGCGAACGCCACTTCCCGCAGGGATTCCCGCGGCAGATCCGCAAGGCGGGCTACAGTGGTAAGGAAATTCGCGTGTCGAAAGAGAAGCTGCATGGAAGGTTCCGGCAAAAGAGGGAAGCATGGGCCACGGCAAATGCAAAGAAAGCATTTCGTGGCGCGGTGTTTGTTATAGAATAACAGGTTCGTAGATTTCAGAGTTTCCGGCATTCCTGCCCTGATTCGCAACAAGGAGCTTCACATGATTCGTACCCTGGTACTGGCGGCGTTCCTGACGGCCAGTTTCAACGTTGCCGCGCAAGGCGCGCCCAAGGCCGATCCCGAAAAGGGCAAGGTGTTCGCCGAGACCATCTGCGTGGCTTGCCACGGTGTCGACGGCACCAGCCCGCTCGCCAACTTCCCGCACATCGCGGGGCAAAGCCCGGAATACCTGAAGAAACAGTTCGAGCATTTCAAGAAGGGCTTGCGCACAGAGCCGCAGATGACGGCCATGGCCGCCACCGTGCCGGATGAGGAAGTCGCCAACGTTGCCGCCTGGTTCGCGCAACAGCAGATCAAGACGCCCGCCACCCCCGCGCCGGACAAGAGCGCCGAGGTCATCGCCCGAGGCCAGAAGCTCTGGCGCGCGGGCGATCTCGCCAAGGGAATTCCGGCCTGCGCCGCCTGCCACGGCGCTTCCGGTCACGGCCTGCCCGTCCAGTATCCCCGGTTGGCCGGGCAGTTCCCGGAATACATCGAACTCCAGTTGAAGAACTTCAGGAACGAGATTCGCACCAACGATCCCGAAGGCATGATGCAGGCCATTGCCGCCAAGCTCTCGGACAAGGAAATCGAGGCAGTCTCCCACTACGCGGCCGGGCTGCGCTGACACACACAGGGCCGCGCGCATGGGCAGCAGCAAGGTTTCGCGATTCCTGTTTCTCCTGGCGCAGCCCTTTGTGGCGGCGTTTCCCGCCTTTGCCGCCGAACCCTTGCCCACCCTGGCGGCCAGCCTTGAAAACCTGACCGTCTCGGGCCTTTCTTCCGGCGGCTTCATGGCGGTGCAATTCCATATCGCGCACTCGTCCCTGGTGCGCGGGGCGGGTGTTCTGGCCGCAGGCCCGTATTACTGCGCCCAGGGCAATGCCTCGCTGGCCCTTTCCGCCTGTATGTCCCCCAGTTTCTTCGTTCCGGTGCCCGAACTCAAAAACCTGATTCGGGAAGTGCACGAGCAAGCGCGCAAAAAACACATCGATGCCCCGGAAGCCCTGCAAAATAGCCGGGTGTGGATTTTTTCCGGCGAGCGGGATCGCACGGTCAAGCGGGAAGTGGTCAATGCCCTGTACACCTTCTACCGGACATGGTTGCCCGACCCCGCCGTGCACTACGAGAAGCACCCCGAAGCCGGACACGCGATGATTGCGCCTGATGCGCCCGGCGCGCATGCCTGTTCCGCCAGCAGCGTTCCGTTCATCAACCGCTGTGACGATTTCGACGCGCCGGGCCGCCTGTTTGCCCATTTGCTGGGCGAATTGAAGCCGCCCGCGGCGAAGGATGCGGGCGACCTTGTGGTCTTCGACCAGTCCGTATTCACGAATGATGGCGCGGGCATGGCAAGCAACGCCTATGTGTATATTCCATCCGACTGCCGCCAAGGCGGTTGTCGCATCCATGTGGCGTTTCATGGTTGCCGCCAGCAGGGCGAGGTCTTGGGTTCGCTCTATGCCAAGGGCGCGGGTTACAACCGCTGGGCGGAATCCAATCGCTTGATCGTCCTCTATCCGCAGACGGCGAAAAGCTCGATGAATCCCAATGGTTGTTGGGATTGGTGGGGCTACACCGGCCCGGACTACCACCTTGCTTCCGCCCGCCAAATCCGTGCCGTCAAAGCCATGGTAGAACACCTTGCCCGCAAGAAGCCCTGAAATCCCTGCGGGCGAATGGCGCTTTTCCCGCTTGCATCTACATCTTCCCCTCTTCATGCCAACCCCCTCGTAGCCAGTCACCTTGGATTTGACACAATCATTGGCGTGGTTTCTCGCTGAAAACCCGCCCACCGAGTTCTTTCTTTTCAGCGTGACTGGCTACTCGTTCTTTCGGAGCGAGGGGGTTCCGCTCCGTTCCCCTTGTATCTTCCCCCCTGCAGGCCGAAACGGATAGATTTTCTACTGTTTGACCGGCCCGGCTGGGCAGCTATGGACAAGCGGGAGAGGAAGGCAAGCGGCGGAGCAAGAGACAGCGCCTGTGCCGGAGCATCAAATTGCCGTCTGCCAAGACGACGCTTCCCTGAAATGGTGATTTTGGTTTAGCATTCTGGCCTACGCTTCGGCATTTCGCCGCGCGCCCCCCATTTCACAGCAAGAGGAACCCAATGAGTGAACTGATTCGTTCCATCTCCGATGACACTTTCGAGGCCGAGGTGCTGCAATCCACGCAGCCGGTTCTCGTGGACTACTGGGCCGAGTGGTGCGGCCCCTGCAAGGCCATTGCGCCGATTCTCGACGAGCTGGCCGCCGAATATGAAGGCCGCCTGAAAGTCGTCAAGCTCAATATCGACGCGAACCAGGGCACTCCGGCCCGCTACAATATCCGCGGCATTCCCACGCTGATGCTCTTCCGGGAGGGCAACCTGGAAGCCACCAAGGTGGGCGCGCAATCCAAGTCGCAGCTCATCGCCTTCATTGACAGCTTTCTGTAGATACTCTAACATCCCCCGTCCGGATCATGCTTGATCCTCACGCTCGCCTTCGGCGGTCGATTCCGCATCCTGCATCCGATCCTGACCGGGGATTTCCCCCCGGGAATGCTCTCTTCTGGGCCGCTTGTGGTTCCCGGCGCTTTTTCCCGGTCTTCCTTCTCTGATCCTTCGCGCGGGCAGCGCGTCCTTTACCCTTCCTGTAGTCTCGATACTCATGCATCTTTCCGAACTCAAGTCACAACACGTCAGCCAACTGGTTGAGATGGCCGTGGGCTTCAACATCGAAGCCGCCAACCGCCTGCGCAAGCATGAACTGATCTTCGCCATCCTGCGCTCGCTTGCCAAGCGCAACGAACCCATCCACGGCGACGGCGCGCTGGAAATCCTCTCCGATGGCTTTGGCTTCCTCCGTTCCCCGGATACCTCCTACCAGGCCAACACCGACGACATCTACGTCTCCCCCTCGCAAATCCGCCGCTTCAACCTCAGAACCGGCGATTCCATCGAAGGCGAGATTCGCACGCCCAAGGACGGCGAGCGTTATTTCGCGCTCACCAAGCTGGACAAGATCAACGGGGAAGCGCCAGAAGCCACCAAGCACAAGCTGATGTTCGAGAACCTGACGCCGCTGCATCCCACGCGCCACCTGCATCTCGAACGCGACATCAAGGCCGGGGAGAACATCACCAGCCGGGTGATCGACATCATCGCCCCCATCGGCGCGGGGCAGCGCGGCCTCATCGTCTCGCCGCCGAAATCCGGCAAGACGGTGATGATGCAGCACATCGCCCACGCGCTCACCGCCAACCATCCAGACGCCGTGCTGATCGTGCTCCTGATCGACGAGCGCCCGGAAGAGGTCACCGAGATGACCCGTTCCGTGCGCGGCGAGGTGGTCGCCTCCACCTTCGACGAACCGGCGCTGCGCCATGTGCAGGTGGCCGAAATGGTGATCGAGAAGGCCAAGCGCCTGGTGGAAATGAAGAAGGACGTCATCGTCCTGCTTGATTCCATCACCCGTCTGGCGCGCGCCTACAACACCGTGCAGCCCGCATCCGGCAAGGTACTGACCGGCGGCGTGGACGCCAACGCCCTGCAAAAGCCCAAGCGTTTCTTCGGCGCGGCGCGCAACATCGAGGAAGGCGGCTCGCTGACCATCATCGCCACGGCCCTGATTGAGACCGGCTCGCGCATGGACGACGTGATCTATGAGGAATTCAAGGGAACCGGCAACATGGAAATCCACCTGGACCGACGCATGTCGGAAAAACGCATGTACCCGGCCATCAATGTCAACCGCTCCGGCACCCGCCGCGAGGAACTGCTCTTGAAACCCGACGTGCTGCAAAAAATGTGGGTCTTGAGAAAGCTGCTCTACCCAATGGACGATCTGGAAGCAATGGAATTCCTGCTCGACAAGATCAAGGCGACCAAGGGCAACAACGAATTCTTCGACGCCATGCGCCGCTAAGCCATGCGTTACGCGATCCTCCCTGTGACCCATTTCGCCCAGAACTGCACCGTGCTCTGGTGCGAAGACACGCGCGCGGCTGCGGTGATCGATCCCGGCGGCGATATCCCCCTGGTGCTTGATTTCCTCACGCAAGAGAAGCTCGTGCCCGCCGATATTTTGGCAACGCATGGGCACATCGACCATGTGGGCGGAGTCCTGGAGCTTGCCGGACATTTCCCGGAAGCCGCCATCGCAGGGCCGCACGAGGGCGACCGCTTCAATCTCGAAGCCCTGCCCCGGCAATGCCGGGCCTTCGGCTTTCCCGAAACGGCGGCTTTTGCACCCGGCCGCTGGCTTGTCGAGGGCGACCAGATTCATTTTGGCGCAGAGACACTGGAAGTCCTGCACTGCCCTGGTCACACGCCGGGCCATGTTGTGTTCTACCATCGGGAAAGCCCGCTCCTGATCGTCGGGGACGTGCTCTTTCACGGTTCCATTGGTCGCGTCGATTTTCCCGGCGGCGACCTGGCGACGCTCCTTGCCTCCATTCAGGAAAAGCTCCTGCCACTGGGCGACGACATCGCCTTCATCCCCGGTCATGGCCCGATGTCCACCCTGGGAGAAGAACGCCGTTCCAATCCCTACCTGTCCTGCGGACAATTGCCAAGGAAAATAATCTATTGATTTTAAAGGATTTTTTCTGACAGTTTCCGCAACTTGCGGAAACGATTTCCGCAATCCAGCCCTTTGGCAGGAAGAAAGAGGCCGAAGCCTCTTTCTTTCATGTTGCATTTTTATTGCCTTGCGGCAATTGCAACATCTTCCATTTGTCCCGATCCAGACCGCGTGGGTGTTACAGTGCTGTCATCAGCGGTGATTTATGACCCAGCAGCGTCTGCATGTCGACGCCCTGTTCTCGGTATAGGCGCTCGGCCAGCGAGCGGATTTCATGCAGGGTTGGGTGCGTGCCCTCGCCTGTGCCGTCCCACAGGCGTCTGAAAATTATGGACAGGCTGTCCCGGATTGGAGCGCCGCGCTTTCTGGTGCGCAACAGCGTATCTTCCCGCGAGCGCTCCGGCAGCGGCTCGTATTGCCTGCATTCCTCAATCACATCTCCGAGATTGAGATTGACAACATCCAGTCGCGCTCTTCTCCTGAGTTATCCGCGAAGCTGGATGATCATGTCCAGAAACGGCTTGATGTCTGGCTGGTCATAAAAAGTCAGGTCGCCCCATTCGGGTGAAATGCCCTTGAACCTGACACATGTGCTGCTTTGCATGTCATAAACAACATGTATATTCAGGGTTTTCGTCGCAAGGGAAAATGAGATGTACTTTTCCCCGGATTCATTGCACGACACCATAGGCAAAAACCCGGCAGCAAGCGCTGCACTGCATGCCGCAACTATCGGCCCTGTCATTGCAATGGCATTCATGATTGCACCTCCCTTGCTATCAGCTTTTTGCCGTTCATTATCCAGACATAGCCAACGTTTGGCATTTTGTCTTGACCTCTCCAAGACGATTGTGGTTTTCCGGGCAGATGGCTGGATACCCTGCCGCTTTTGCGGGACCGTTGGATGCGGTGCCCAGCAGACTATCAGTTTCCGCTCGTAGCCCTTCCATGCCTGCGGGTACGTTTTTGCCGGTGACATTTCGACTTTATCAAAATCAAATTCTGCGCCGATCCCCAGCAGATAGCGCATGTGGGCGTCTTTCAAAATCCCTTCCGCTACATCAGCCGCAGTTTCTCCAGTGTAACGGACGCTGGAGTGTCCGCCGGGGATGTATGGCATATACGAAACCCGGTCAATGGTAAGATCGTGTGTCATGGTTATGCTCCTTCAATTGCCGCCGACATTGACGGTATGAATATAATAGCGAACAATGTTCTCCATGTAAAGCATTTTTTTATGTGGTAGGAAAATTTGTGGTAATCTGATAAACATTGATATTTAAACGGGATAGATAATGACGCAACCAACGCCGCAACAAATTCGGGAGGCTAGACAGCAGGCGGGATTGTCGCAGGAGGCAGCCGCCGATCTTGTCTGTGTGAGCCGCCGGGCATGGCAATTCTGGGAGGCTGGGCAACGTTCCATGTCAGAAACGACATGGGAATTATTTTGCCTGAAAACCCAGCAGAATAAACCAGACTGAATCATCAGGCAAAAAAACACCCCAAGAGGCCGTAACCCCTTGGGGATATCTGCGTTACAGGATACAGCCGTCGTGCGCGCGCACGGCGGATGGTCGGTGGTTATCGTCTGGTTGTCCGCGCCCTCGCGATACGGGGGACTGACGAAACGATGCGCTCTTCGATGCCTTGACGCGCTGCACAACTTCTTTTTTTCCGGCGAAGTCACTCAACACCAGTAACGGCACGGCTTTGCGGGCATTTTTTGGCCAGAGTCGCAATCTGTCCTGATAGAAAAGTTTGCTAATACAAGAATTGTATCAGCATCGTATCAGCATTTACATTAATGTTGCAAGAAGATTTGAAAATGTCTGGTTTAGGTGAAGTAAAGGAAAATAATTAAAAAGAATAATATATATATATATATAGAATACCTTATACTACCTACCTTCCCGGCGGTAATGATTGTCATTCTCCCTAGACATGACTTACGGCGAAGTCGCCCGATTGCGGAACAGATCGAATCGGTCATGCAGAACATCGGCGAGAGCCTGCGCGACGGCATCCACGAGCAGGCGCGGGGCAGGGAAGAAGTTGCCGCCGACCGGATTGCCGAAGACCTGCGCACAGGACGGCGGACGCTGGAGCAATCGCTTGCCTACGAGAACCTGCCGAAGATCATGCGGGATAACGTATTGGGCATCCTGCGCGAGCGGGGATTGCTCGAAGAAGCGCCCGCGCCTTCCGCCGAATATGCCGAAGATCCAAATCTCTCCCCCCTACGAGAACTGGAAACGTCGTCGTGATTTGCGCAAGCGCGGCCTGTTGGCGGCGGATCCAAACGACCTGCCTCCCCCGCCGGACGATGCCAGCATCAGCATTCCCAAAGGGGATCAAAATGCCTCAAATCTGGAGGCAAAACCGGAAACCCCCCCTGTGGAGCCCGCCAGCACCATGCCTACGAAGCCGCGCACGGAGCGGGAAGCGGCAGACGTGCGCCGGATTACGGAGAGCGTGAAGCAGCGCCTGCGACAAGGGATGGACGTGCAGGACGCCATCCGGCAGGAGGAAGAAGAAAACGGCGTCCAGGAACCAACAAGCACGATGGTGCGCGAGAAGCTGCGCCAACAGGGTTTGATCGAGCGGGACGCGGACGGGAACTGGCAAATCGTGCCCGCCCCGGCGCAACGCGCCCGCCCGAAGACCGAGCGCGAGGCAATCGAGCGCCGGAAGGCAGAGGAAGCCAAAGCAAAGGCCGAACGCCCCAAGACCGAGCGCGAGGCGATGGAGCGCAGGAAGGCGAAGGAAGAACCCAAAAACAAGAAGAAGTGGGGCGAACTTCTTTCCGGAAGCATTGTTGAACGCTTGAAGACATTGGTTACGCGCGCCCTTTCCGACAGCAAATGGACGCAGCGCACAGCCTTTGCCGAAGGTCAGGAAGCAGACCCAAGCGGCAGACTGGCGCAAGCTTTCGGGCATCCTGTTACCCGGCAATATGTAACTCCGGATGATCTTCGCAAGATCATGAAGCGGCACGGCGGAGAGAACGAAACGGAAGCGGACCAACTCGGCCTGACAGAAGAAGACATCGTTCGCGCCTGGGACGTTCTTGCTGATCCGGAAACCTTCAAGAAAGGACGTTCCAGCAATGGCAAGCCATCCATCGAGTTTGGCAAGACATTTACCGATGGAACCTTGATTGTTGCAGAAGTGGAAACGGCGGAAGATGGAGCCGTCAGCATCAAGGCAATCTGGAAGAAGATACCCGGAAGGTCGCACGTAAAGGCTATGCCCTTTGTGCAACAGACTCCCGCTGGACGCGCATTACACCAGCCCAACCGTTGTCCGCGCCATGTACGCGGCCTTGGCCAAGCTTGGCTTCCAGACGGGCCGGGTGCTGGAGCCTTCGGTGGGCGTGGGCAATTTTCTCGGGCTGATGCCCGCCAGCTTGCGCCAGCAAACGCAGGTGACCGGCGTGGAACTGGATTCCTTGACCAGCCGCCTTGCCGCCGCGCTCAATCCCTCATCGAGCGACGGCAGCGCCCCATTCGTCGCCGTATTCATTTCTTCCCCTTCGGTTTGTCTTGCGCATCAATCCGCACAGTTCCATGCTCACTTGTGCCTGTCCG
>JAISLJ010000157.1 GCA_031290955.1 Zoogloeaceae bacterium
TCCGGCCTTCCAGGGCCAGTTTTCCAGCAAAAACCTCTCGGTTATGTTTTGTTCATACTCTTTGTCTCAATCTTTGTTTCTCTCGCCTCAATTTGACCGTTTGTTCAGTGTTTCCTTAACCCGGCAATCAAATAGGTCATATAGAGACATAGTGGACAGGCGCAATGTCTTGAAATCCCGGTTCAAATACTCGTCCGAGTTGATCTCCGGAGCATCCATTCGAGCGGCTTGACCGTTTCCGGAGGCGCTTTCTTGATCGCCCAGACCGCAAACACATCGACCTCCGGCAAGTGCGGACGGCTGCGCGGCGCGCGCAAGCGCACAAAACTCTGACCACGGTGCCAGCCTTTCCATGCGTGCCAGAATATTTCCTTGCGCGTTTTCCGGCTGTGCTTCTCCTGCGCCTGGAACAGCGGCCAGCGAGAAAATTGAATTGAATCATCCGGGATGCGACAAATTCCCGTATCGGCAATTTTGCGACAAATCCTGTTCCGGGTTTCGCTTGGAACATAAAATGTCCCATCCTGGCTCCGGTTGCGACATAATAGTTTGAGCGGTGCACCGCTTTTCATCCTGTCACACCAACCTGAGAAGGAGCCTCACATGATCTACGTTTTTCTTGCCATCCTGGTGGCGCTGGTTGTCTGGTTTGTCTTCATCTACAACGGTCTGGTCGCGTTCTCGAACCAGATTCGCAATGCCTTTTCGCAGATCGACGTGCAATTGCAGCGCCGCTACGACCTCATCCCCAATCTGGTCGAGACTGCGAAGGCATACATGAAGCATGAACGCGAGACGCTCGAAGCGGTCATCAAGGCCCGCAACACGGCGTTTTCCGCCGCGAAGAAGGCGGGGGCCGACCCTTCTTCCCTTGCCGCCATGCGCGAACTGAAAGGCGCGGAATCGGCGCTCGAAGGGTTGTTGACCAAGTTCTTCGCCCTCTCCGAAGCCTATCCCGACCTGAAGGCCAACCAGAACATGGCGCAATTGCAGGAAGAACTCGCCTCGACCGAAAACCGCATCGCCTTCGCCCGGCAAGCCTACAACGACGCGGTGATGAACTACAACATCCGGCGCGAATCCTTCCCGAATGTGGTTGTGGCCTCGTTCTGCGGCTTCACGCCCTCGGAGCAATGGCAGATCGACAATCCTGCCGTCGTGCGCCAGAACGTCCAGGTCAATTTTTCCTGAGTTGCCACTGGGGTTCCCATCATGGACTTTTTCGGCGAACAAACCCGCGCGCGGCGCAAGACGTATTGGCTCGTGACCTGTTTCATCCTGGCGATCCTGGCCATCGTCGCCATCATTGACCTGTTTGTCACGCTGCTCTATGGCCTGGAGGGATTTGGCCTCCAGGCCACCAGCGGGAGCGCCGTCGAACTCGCGCTCTCCGAGAGCGCCCCGAATGCGGAGCGGCGCTTCTATGAAATGCTCTGGGACCCGCTGCGCTTCCTGTACATCTTCCTCATCGTGGGCGGGATCATCGCGCTGGCCTCGCTCTACAGGATCCGCGAAATCGCCCGCAAGGGCGGCGCGCTGATCGCCACGGAACTGGGCGGGCGTCCCGTCCTGCGCGGAACATCCGACGCGCTTGAGCGGCGGCTCCTCAACGTGATCGACGAAATGTCCATCGCCGCAGGCATTCCCGCCCCGAGCGCCTTCATCCTGGACAATGAACCCGGCCTCAACGCCTTTGCCGCAGGCATGACGACCAATGATGGCGTAATCGCTGTCACCCGTGGCCTGCTTGACCAGCTCAACCGCGACCAGTTGCAGGGCGTGATCGGCCATGAGATCAGCCACATCGTCAATGGCGATTCCCGCCTCAATCTCCGCATCGCCGGAGTCCTGTTCGGCATCGTTTTCCTGTCGCAGGGCGGACGCATCCTGATTCGCGTGCGCGGCAGGGGTGCCGCGCCCGCCGTTTCCCTCGGCCTCCTGATTGCGTGCGTCGGTTCCATCGGCCTGCTTTTTGGCCGCATGATCCAGGCCGCCGTCTCGCGGGAGCGCGAATACCTGGCAGATGCTTCCGCCGTGCAATTTACGCGCAATCCGCAGGGATTGGCCGGGGCGCTGCGCCAGCTCATGATTGCTGGCTCCCAAATCCAGCACCCTCGGGCAAGCGGCGCCAGCCACTTTTTCTTTGGCAACAGCGGCAGCCGCTTCGCCTCGGCGTTTTCGTTTTTCGCCACGCATCCGCCGCTTGAAAAGCGCATTGCCCGCATCGACCAGAGTTTTGTTCCCAGAGGCATTCCGCCCGCGCCTGCGCCCGCAAGCCCTGGTCTGCCGGGCCATGCCGATCCGGGACTGACGGGCACGACGCTGCTGCATTCCATCGGCGGGACGCCCGGCCCGGCGGAAATCGCCTACGCGCAAAACCTGCTTGCCTCCCTCCCCGCCGCGCTGCAAGAAACGCTCCGCCAACCCGAGAACGCAGTCGCGGCGGTCTATGCCCTGCTGCTTTCCTCGCGCCCGGAAATCCGCAAGACGCAGCTTGCCACCATCATGGCAGCGCACACGCAAAAAACTGCCCAGGCAACGCAGGAGCATGCCCGCTGGCTGCTTGTCCAAGGAGTGCGTTTCCGCCTTCCCCTGCTGGATGTTGCCCTTCCCGTCCTGCGCGAGATGCCGGAGGCGGCAAGCCGACATTTCCTTGCCTGTGTCGATGCGCTGATCCGGGCCGACGGGCGCGTCTCCGCCACGGAATTTGCGCTGCGCCAAATCCTGCGGCGGCACCTGTCCGCGCAAAAAAACTCCCGGAACGCCATCCGCCCGGAACGTCTCGCCCAGGACATCACGGTTCTCCTCGGCCTCATCGTCTATGCCGACGGCGCGGACGATGCCACGGCGCATGCCGCCTTCCGCCACGCCGCCCGGCAATCGCCCGTCGACCTCCCCGAAGCGCCCCGGAAAGGCGCGCGGATGGATGCCATCGAAGCGGCGCTTGCGCATCTGGCCAACACCGCGCCGCGCTTCCGCGAAAAACTGCTGCATGCCTGCATCGCCGCCATCAAGCATGACGGAAAAATCACCGTGGCGGAATCCGAACTGCTGCGCGCCTTCGCCCAAAGCCTCGATTGCCCCGCCCCACCGGTACTCCCGGATACGCAGAGTGTATGAGGTATTGCCGCGAGGTCTGCCGATGTCAAAAGCCTGCCGTCTATGCCGGGACGCCGCCCGCCCTCTGCGCCGAACGCTCCCTAGCAGACGGTCACAAGCAAGCAGTATGCAGTATGCGCCAGCGCCAAACCCCCACTGATACGGCGAGCATCGCGGTAATCAGCCTCAAACAACGCGCGCGGTTCGATAAGCTCGTCGGTAAATCGACGAATCAATGCTAGCGGCACGGTTGTTGCGCAGGGGGCGTCGAAGAGCTTGGTAATAATCAGCGGATTCGGAACCCTCGCGCAGGGCGTCATCGCGCAGGACGAATACAGCCTGGAATGGTTCCTGGGCAGGAACAACCAACGGCAAATTTACGTGCAAACGCTGGCAGACGTTGCGCAGATCGGCAATCCCGCCGCGCCATTCGTTCCGGGGCGTTTCCAGACAGCATCGCAACTGCCGAACGCCCTGCCGATCGCCTACTGCCATGCGCGGGCCGCCCCCCAGACCATCTCATTCGACCGCCATCCGTTCGAGGCAGCGACACATCCGTCCCCCTCCCGCATGTGGCGAATGTGTGGATGAAGGTGAGGACGTGAGCACAAAAACATCCCCTCCCAACCCTCCCCTGAAGGGGAGGGCAATCCCACACCTTGTCGTCATTGCGAGGCGCGGGGCAATCCGGCGGGCAGGATGCCCGCGCTCCCAGGCACAAGGCCGCG
>JAISLJ010000158.1 GCA_031290955.1 Zoogloeaceae bacterium
CCGCCCGGTGATGGCGCGGAAGATGGACTGGCCGCCGATGGGTTCGTAGCGTTGCGTGAGTTGATCCACCCGGCCCAAAGTTGGAATTTCAAGGTCGCCGATGACGAGGGAGATGCTCAGGACGATGCCAAGTTTGTACCCTCGCCCGCTGGGCGGGAGAGGGAATTGCCGTCTGCAAGACCGCGAAGCGCCGGGAGAGGGAGCCGTTCCATGCGGAGCGTAGCGACGCTCATTTTTCCCAACCTTCCAGCAGCGTGACCGCCCAGGGAAAAGTATGCGGCGACAAGCGCCGGAGGGTGGACGCCCTCTCCTGTCGCTGCCGCGACACCCTCCCCCGCCAGGCGTGGGAGGGAAAGGCAGGAGGATGACCCATGCTCTTTGACCTGAACCAGCCCTTTACCGAACAGGTCGAGTTCTTCCGCCGGAAGCTGAACCTGGGCACGAAACGCTGGGATGATATCCGGCACGGGCAGCATGACCGGAGTTTCGTCGTCGCGGGCGTCATGAAGGCCGATCTGCTCGAAGACCTGCGCCGCGCGGTCGACCGGGGCATTGCCGAAGGCACGGACATCAACGAGTTCCGCAAGGATTTCTGGGCCATCGTGGAAAAACACGGCTGGCATGGCTGGACGGGCGATGAGAGCGATGCCCGGCGCGAGTGGCGCATCCGGACGATCTTCGAGACGAACCTGAACGCGAGCTACGCCGCCGGGCGCTACGCGCAACTCACCGATCCCGATCTGCTCTCGGTGATGCCGTACTGGCGCTATGTCCACGCCGATGGCGTCCTCTCCCCGCGCCCGCAGCATCTGGCGTGGCATGGCCTGGTCTTGCATCACAAGCATCCGTTCTGGAACACGCATTACCCGCCCAACGGCTGGGGTTGCGGCTGCACGGTCGAGGCCACCGAAGGCCCCGCCGACGATGACGCCACCGAACCGCCGGAAGGCTGGAACGAACCCGACGCCCGTGGCCGACTCCCCGGCATCGACCGCGGCTGGGCCTACGCGCCAGGGAAAAGCATCACAGATGAAATGCGCGGCATCGTGGCGGACAAGGCGGGGAAGTATCCGGAAGAACTGGCGCAAGACTTTCTTGCGGAGATGGAGAAAGGCGGGATCACGCCCAGGAAGGCAGTCACGCCCGAGCCAACGCCAGAAACGTTTGAACTGATTGCCCCCGAAAAAATGGCCAAGCTGGACGGGGATGCCAGAACCTATGTTCTGAACAGGGGCAAGGATGGTTTTGAGTACGCAGTTGCCTATGACGCGAGAACCGGGAAAATCATCAAAAAGGGAACCAGTGGACTCAAGGGTAAAGTTGGAATCCCAAACAAGTACACGCAGGATAGGAACATGCGCATCGTGGCGCATCACAATCATCCGAGCGCTTCGTCGCTGTCATTGAGCGATCTTTACGATATGCTTTCGCAGCGGGGGGTGATTCGTGTTGTAGTGCACGGTGCAGACGGCTCACAGTTTTCCGCAACCAAGGGCAAGAACATCGGATACCTGGCGAAGGTCGCGGAAGCCGCATCCGAGGCGTCCGCCACGCAGATTGCGCGGCTCGCGCAACACGGCCTGCATGTGCCGCTGGAAGAGCAGCACCTCCGTAACACTGCGCTTTCCAGAGCCGGAATTATTGAATACGAAGCGAAACTCGGAGACATCAGAAGCAAGGCTCTCTATAATGAACGAGACCAGGCGCTGATTGAGTCTGCCATAGATGAAATCGCGGCGGTCATTGAGCGGAAATTGCCAAAGTAAGGATGTAGCATGATCAGCAAGGACCTAGATTTGATGATTGACGAGCCAGCCTTTTCCGCGCCAGTGGAAGTCTGGCAGGAGTGGCTTGCGAGCTTGCGCGCCGAGAACGATGATCATCCCGCCATCCTGCGGGCGATCCGGCTTGCGGAAAACTGGATTCCCAAGCGGATTGCGCTTGATCAAGAATTTCCGGAACTCCGGAAGGCCCAGGCCCAAGAAGCCCAAGCCGCCTGACCCTCCACGCGCCGCGAACCATTCCCGGAACGCATCAGGCCGACGGTTTTCCACCGTCGGCCTGATTCTTTTGTGCCCCCCGCCAGGGAACCGAATCCCTTCGGTCTGCCGCCTGTTTTCGTTGGCCTGTAGCATGGCCCCAATCACATTTCATTGGGGCAGGTCATGCTGCTGGAGAACGGGGATCGCATCATTCGGGCCTTGCGGCAGGCGGGGATCGGGAAGGTTTTCTCGACCGCCGATCTTGCGGGCATCGCAGAGAAGGAGCAGGTGGCTCCGGCGGTGCATGTCGTGCTGCTTGATTACGCGCCCGTCGGAACCGTTGGGCCGGAGGTCGAGTGGCGCGAGGTCTGGGGCGTCTGGGTCGTTGTCAGGAACGCGGCGCGCAAAGACCGATCCGCCGCGCAGATGGGCGAGGGCGCGGTGTTGCTCAGTCAGGTGCAGGAGGCGCTCCTGGCTGTTGAGGGGCCGTATCTGGCGCAGGACGGGGCGCGTCCGCTAAAGCTCGCGGAAAACCCGCCGCCCGCGTTCTCCGAAATGTTCGCGTATTTTCCGCTGGCGTTCGAGGCGAGGGCGGAAACGTGAAGCCAACCTTCGTCATTCTTCGGGCCGAAGGCCCGTGGCAATCCCATACAGGAGAGACGGTTTTTCATTGCCGTCTGCCAAGACCGTGAAGCCGCGCGAATTCAACCTGATTGGCGGCTACGCCATTCGCAAGGGCTTCCACTGGTCGATCCAGATGGCGCGGCTAGTCACGCGCCTGCCACGGGTGATGGTCGATCTTTCCGGCATGCAATGCCGCATGGAAATCTACGATACCCGACATCCCCGGAAGCCGCCGCTGACCTACTCCACCCAGACTGGCCACATCGTGCTCTCCGGCGCGGCGGGAACCATCGAAATCAACATCCCGGCGGCGGACACCGCGCTGCTCGACCCGAACACCGCCGGGCGCTACCGGCTGATCTTCGTCGATTCGCTGGGGCGCGAGGGCGTCTATGTCGGCGGGCGGATCGCCATTCTGGAGTCCGATCAATGAGACCCATTGAATTTCTGGAGATCGGCATTCAGGGGCTGCCCGGCCCGCCCGGCCCGCCCGGACAGCCCGGCGCGGCGGCAAGCGTCCGCACCGCTGGGGCAACCCTCTCCGCGCTCGTTGGCGTCTGGGAGGATGCCGACGGCACGGTCTGGGCGCTCGATGCCGCCGATGCCCTGCACATCAATCTTTTCGTCGGCGTGACGACCACGGCGGCCAATGCCGGGGGGGAAATCCACGTGCAGAATTCCGGCCCGCTCAACGCCCCCGGCCTCTCTCTCACGCCCGGCCCTGTCTGGCTGGGCGCGGATGGGACGCTCACGCAAACCGTTCCCGCATCGGGATATTCGTTGTACCTGGGCGCGGCGGTTTCGCCTTCGCGCCTTGTTCTTTCTCCTGCTGTACCCTTTCAATTATGAGGTAATCCAAAATGGTTCAAAAACTCACTGTCCGCGACGATGCCACCGGTCTTTACGGCAACTACACGCCCACCGTCGAATCCCTGGGCGCAGCGTCCGCCGGGAAAATTCCCGCGCTCGATGACACCGGGCGGCATCACGTATCGACAATGCCGGTCGGCTTCGGCGCGGACGTTTATACGGCAACGGCATCCGAGGCGCTTTCCGCTGGCGATTTCGTCAATTCGTTTTCCGATTCCGGCGTATTTTCGGTGCGCAAGGCGGACAACTCCAACGGACGCCCGGCGCATGGCTTTGTCCTCACGGCCTATACTGCGGCGACCACGGCGACCGTCCAGCTTCTGGGCGAAACGAACACGGCGCTCACAGGTCTTACCATCGGCGCAACCTACCACCTGGGCACGGCGGGCGGCGTCATTGATACGCCGCTCTCCAATGACGACACCGGCAAAATCGGCCAGGTGCTTGGCTTCGCGACGTCGGCGACGGAACTCATCACGCAACCCGGTTTGCCGACGGTGCTGTGATGGCGGAATATCGTCCCCTCGTGCGCGACGATGCTACCGGGCTGGATCGTCTGCTCCCGCCCGGCGATACGCTGGCGGGCTGGGACGCGCTCACAAGCCGCGTCACGACGCTGGAGAACCAGAGCGACAAGACCTACACACTCGCGGATCAGGCGGCGAGCGAAGAACTCCCGGCGGCGGGCACGGCGTACTCGCTCGCCGCGCTTTTGCAAATCATTCGGAATAATTTGAAGGCGACCATGAGAATCAAGCAAGCAAAGTTGTTCACCGCGAGCGGCACGTTCACGGTTCCCGCTGGCGTGACCACGGTATATGTGAGCGGCTGCGGCGGCGGCGGGCATGGTGGCGCGGGCGGCGCGGGCAGCACATGGGTGCATGCACAAAACAACTATTCAGGGCCCGGCGGCGGCGGTGGAGGCGGTGGAGGCGGCGGCGCAGGATACCGCGCCCGCGAGGTGCCGGTGGCCGTGTCTGCGGGGGCCAGCATGACGGTTACGGTTGGCGCGGCGGGCGCGGCCTCGGGGTTCGGCGGTGTAGCCATGCCCGCTGGAGTAGAAGGGTTTGCCGGAACCAATGGCGCACCGGGCTTAGTAGAGATGATTAGTTCAACCGGCGCCGCTTTGGTGTCCCGCGGGGTCGGCGGGGTCGGCGGCACGGGCGGTTCTGGCGGCGTACCCGGATGTAATGGCAGCGCGGGCGGACAGGGCGCATACGCAAGTAATAACTCCTTCTCAGGCGGCACGGGCGGCACGGGCGGCACGGGCGGCGCGGGCGGCGCGTTCGATGACATTCCCTACGGCGCAGGCGGCTCAGGCGGCATGGGCGGCATGGGCGGCACCAGCACCGCTGGTACAGGCTTCGGTGGCTCCGCTGGCAAGTCAGGCTACATCCTCGTGGAGTGGTACGCGCCATGAGCATAAAAACATCCCCTCCCAACCCTCCCCTGAAGGGGAGGGCAATCCCACACCTTGTCGTCATTGCGAGGCGCGGGGCAATCCGGCGGGCAGGATGCCCGCGCTCCCAGGCACAAGGCCGCG
>JAISLJ010000159.1 GCA_031290955.1 Zoogloeaceae bacterium
ATGGGTTGGGAGGAAATGACGGAAGAAAATTATTTGGAGGTAACAGTTTATAACATTGAAGTGGAGGATTTCCATACTTATTATGCTTCTGGGGTGTGGGTGCACAACGTCAATTGCACCGGAGTTGAGTTGGCGAATGGAAGCGGGGTACTTCCTCCGAGAGAAACTCCCCTGTTCGATTGTGACGCGCATATCAATGCAGTCATCCGGGAATTTGGTGTGCCTACGGGTTGGGCGGTAGTACGTTCCATGAATCATGGCTTGCGTGATCGTGCGGACAAGACGTTACGCGAGATTTTCCGAAATGCAAATTATGATGCTTCTATCCCCTTAAAAGAGTTGCAGAACTGGCTACAATTTGAAGATGATGTTATTGGGCGCTTGAAGTACAAAGATGCGCGCTACGAATATGTCGTTTTCAGGATTTCCATAACGCTGCCGGAAAAACAGGCGGCGGCTTTGTTGGTGACCGCTTTTCGCCATCTGGCCCTTGAGGCCCTCACCGCTCTCCCGAACTCCGCAAGAGCGCCAGCAGGGCGCCTTCGCCGCCGTCGTGGGGTTTGGCGTGGCAGAAGGCGAGGATTTCCGCGCGTTGGGCCAGCCATTGGCGGGAAAGGGTTTTCAGGACAGAGTGACCGCCGGGCGAGGAAAGGCCCTTGCCGTGGATGATGCGCACACAGCGCCACCCTCGATCGAGGGCATCCGCCAGAAAATCGTTCAGGGCTTCCCGGGCCTCTTCGCGGTTGAGACCGTGCAAATCCAGTTCCGCCTGGATCACCCAGCGGCCCCGGCGCAGATCGGAGAGCGTGCGTCGGGAAATTCCGGAGCGCAGGAAAACGCTCTCCTCGCCGTCGATCACCAAACGATCCTCCAGGGAAAGCATGCCGTCACGGCTTTCCGCCAGCGCCTGTCGCTCGTCCAGATGACGCTGGCGCGGCACGGGCCTGGGTTTGGGCGTGGCGATCTCGGCCTTGCCAGTGGCGGGCAAGGGCGTTACTCCTGCCATCGCGGCGCGAAAAAGCCGCTGTTCCCCAGCGGAGACGGCGGGCGGATTCTTGCGCACGGACGGCTTGGTCGCCCTGGACGATCCGCTTCCTGCGTCCGCCTGTTCTCCGCGCAGATCGGCAAGCGCGTCGAAGGCGGGATGCCGTGCGCGCCGCCGCCCCATATCGCCCTAGCCCTTCAGTCCATCCAGATAGCGTTCGGCGTCAAGCGCCGCCTGGCAGCCGCTGGCGGCGCTGGTGATCGCCTGCTTGTAGGTTGGGTCTTGCGCGTCGCCCGCAGCAAAAACGCCTGGGATGCTGGTCTGGGTGGCATTGGCCGCGTGCCCGCCCTGGGTGACGATGTAGCCATCCTGCAACGCAAGCTGTCCGGCAAAAAGGCTGGTATTGGGCGTATGGCCAATGGCGATGAACACGCCCGGCAAGGTGATGCGTTCCGTCTGACCGCTGGCGAGATTCCTGAGCGCAAGGCCGGTGACGCCGGTTTCGTCCCCCAACACTTCTTCCAGAACGGAATCGAGCCGGAGGCTGATCCTGCCTTCCGCGACCTTGCGGTGCAGTTGCTCGACCATGATCTTCTCGGCGCGAAAGCTGTCGCGGCGATGGATGACGGTAACGTGGCTGGCGAGGTTGGCGAGATAGAGAGCCTCTTCCACTGCGGTATTGCCGCCGCCCACCACCGCGACCGGCTTGTTGCGATAGAAAAAGCCATCGCAGGTGGCGCAGGCAGAAACGCCCTTGCCCAGGAAGCGTTCTTCGGAAGGCAGGCCCAGGTAGCGGGCGGACGCGCCCGTGGCGATGATGAGGGCGTCACAGGTGTAGATGCCGCTGTCGCCTGTCAGCGTAAAGGGCCGGGCGGTGAGCGTTGCCGTGTGGATGTGGTCGGGAACGATCTCCGTGCCGAAGCGCCGGGCATGCACCTCGAAGCGGGCCATCAGTTCCGGCCCCTGCACGCCCTTGTCGTCGGCGGGCCAGTTGTCGACCTCAGTGGTGGTCATCAGTTGTCCGCCCTGGGCCAGTCCGGCCACCAGCAAGGGCTGCAAGCCAGCGCGGGCGGCATAGACGGCGGCGGTATAGCCCGCCGGGCCGGAACCGAGAATCAACAGGGGAGAATGGCGTTTGGTTCGTGTGGTCACAGTGGTCATGGCGCTTTTCAGGGGGGAAGGGGGAAGGATTGTGGCGGGATCAGCCATTCAACTGGATTTGCAAGGTGGTTCCGACCCGAATCTGGTTGCTGCTCAGGCGGTTCCAGCGTTTCAGGTCGGCCAGGGCCACCCGGTAGCGCCGGGCGATGGAAAAGAGCGTGTCGCCCTTCTGCACCGTATGCCGGGTGATCCTGCTTGCCTTGGCCGTTTGCGTGCTCTTGGCAGTCTTGGCGGTTTTGGTGGTGTCGGCACTCGCGGCTGTTTTTTCCGCCTGGCTCGCCTTGGCGACCCTGGGCGCTTTTGTCTTGACGACGGCAGCCTTGGGCGCTTCCGCGACGTTCACCGCCTGCCCCGGCGCGAGGACGAGGCGCAGGCCGGGACGAATCGCGTCCCCCTTGATCTGGTTGAGGCGCTTCAGGTCGGCAACGCGCACATTTTGCTTGCGGGCGATGGCAAAGAGCGTATCCCCCTGCTTGACGCGATAGGTGCGGGCGGCGGCGCGGGGCGCGGCATCTGTCGCCGGAAGGGGTGGGGCGATGGTCAGCATTTTGCGTTCGTCGGCGGGTTTCTCGTCCTCAGGCAGGCGCAGGGAGGCGCTGGCGGTGGTCGGCACAATGAGGGTGTGGCCCGGCTTCAGCTTGATGCGGCCTTTCAGGCCATTGACCCGTTTCAGGTCAGCCAGCGTGATGCCGAAGCGAGGCGCGAGTTGTTCCAGTTTTTCGCCGCGCCGCAGGTTGTAGCTACGCCAGGTGGAAAGTGGCGCGTCGTGCGCGGCCAGATTGGCCTTGAACTGCTCGACCTTGCCCGCAGGAATGACGAGCGTGGAATCGGCCTGGATCACGGGACGATTGTGGGCGGGATTCAGGGCGACGAATTCCGCCTCGCTCAGGCCCGCGAAGCGCGCCGCGAGCTTGATGTCGATGGGGACTTCCGTAATCAGCGTCTGGAAATAGGGCGTGTTGGGAATGGCGGGAATGCCCAGTTCCGCGAGCAGCAGGGGATTGCTGAAGATATTCTTGAGCGCCTGGAGCTTGGGCACGTAGTGGCGGGTTTCGTTCGGCATCGAAAGGTCGGTATAGCCGCCGGGCAAGCCCTTGGCCTCGTTCTTCGCAATGGCCCGGCCCACCGCGCCCTCGCCCCAGTTGTAGGAAGCCAGCGCCAAATGCCAGTCGCCGTGCATCTCGTAGATATACTGGAGATAGTCCAGCGCCGCGCTGGTCGAGGCGATGATGTCCCGGCGCTGGTCGCGCCACCAGTTCTGTTGCAGCTTGTACTGAAGGCCGGTGGAAGGCATGAACTGCCACAGGCCGGAAGCGCGCGCGGAAGAAATGGCCATCGGGTTGTAGGCGCTCTCCACCATTGGCAGCAGGGCAAGCTCCGTCGGCATGTCGCGCTTTTCCAGTTCCTCGACGATGTGATGCAGGTAGCGGCTGCTGCGCTCGACCATGCGCCGCAGGTAATCGGGATGCGAGAGATAATACTGCTGATGGACGAGCACCAGGTCGTCCTTGAGATCAGGCATGGCAAAGCCGTTGCGAACGCGCTCCCAGAGATCCCGCGTCGGCACGGTGAGATCCAGCGGCTCGGGAAGATCAAAAGTGGAAATCTCCGTGAGTTCCAGCGGATGGAAGACGGGTTGTGCCGCGCCATCCGCCGCTTCTGCCGCAACCGTTTCCGCCGCGCCGGGAATTTCGGATGGCGTTTTAGTTGCAGCCTCCGTCGTGTTCTCTGCTTCAGGGGCGGATTCCGCCACATCCTCCACAGGAACGGCCCCGGATTCCGCGCCAGCCTCCGCTTCCGCCGCCACGCTAGCGGAATCGGGAAGTGTCGGAAGTATGTCCACTTCCACTTGTGCGGCTTCCACTTCCGGGGATGCCTTTGCTGCTTCCGGGAGAACGTCTGTTCCTGCGGTTCCGGCATCGGTTCCCCCCACCGCTTCGGATTCCGGCTGCTCCTCCGTTGCTGCCGTGTTTGCCACGGTATCCGGAAGAACTGCCGTCTCCACGGTTGCTGCCGCTGCGTCTGGAGAAGCTGCCGTCTCCGTCCCAGTATCCGGAAGAACTTCCGTTTCCGGGTTTGTTGCTGCCGCCGTGTCCGGGGAAGCCGTTGCTGCCTCTGTTCCGGATTCTGATGTTGCCGTTTCCGCCGTATCTGGGAAGGTTTCCGTCGCTGTTGGCGTGACGGGGGAAGTGAGAAAAGTGGGAAGCGTGAAAGCCTGCGTCAAGTGCGCCCCGGAAACGCGGGGACTGGCGTCGCCAGAGCCAAGATCATCGGCATGCAGCGGGAGCGCGGAGAGCAGGAAGAAAGGCAAGAGCGGAAGAAACCGCAAGACACGCCGGGCGGCAAGGATCGGGGGACGGCTCTGCGGCAGGGACATCAGAAATCCTTTCCTGAAGGTTGGGGATTGGCGATGGATACTCATTCCAAGCTGCGCATTATAGCCTGACAATATGCGTTCAGGAAGCCCCTTGGGTACGATTCCGCGCAATTATTTCCAGGCGGTGGCGGGTTGAGAAACGCAGCAGGCGGCGTGAAACTTTCGGGTGGGACAATTCTTCGTCCATTCCAGGAACGGAGCATCGGCACGGGGAATGTAACTGGAAGGCATGACCTTTTCCTCTCAAATCCGGGCAGCAAACCCACTCGACGGGCAGGGCAGGAACAAAATGCACTCGGCTTCCCCGGACGTTCCGCATGGCTCGCTGGAAGTTTCGGATTGCTCGCTGGAAGTTCCGCATAGCTCGCCGAAAGTTCCGTATAGCTCGCCGGAAGTTCCGCATAGCTCGCTGGAAGTTTCGTATAACTCGCTGGAAGTTGTTGATGCCGCGCTGATTGCGGCGCCCTCCTCGACGAAGAATCGGGAGAAAAGCCGTGATCCGGAAATGCACTCGGGAAAAGGAACCAATGGTACTTCGGGAACGCATTGGTATGAGCGGCCTGTCGCATCCCGCATGCTACAATGCCCGGCGCGATGGTTTGGGTCTGGGAATTTCTTTCGGGCCGGGTTTGCTTTTTCGTTTTCGGGAGAACTGGAATGAATTATGGAATGATCGTGGGCACCCTGTTTGCAGCGGCGGTTTCTCTCTTTTCCAGCGCCAACAATGCTTTTGCCCAATCGTCCGCGGAAGAAGCGTCCGTTCCCTTCACCCTGGCCGCCATGGGCGACATCATGCTGGGGACGGAAAATCTCCTTCCGCCGGATGGCGCTCGGGGATTTTTTATCGACGTAAAACCCTATCTGCGGGGCCGGGACATCATTTTCGGGAATCTGGAAGGCCCCCTGACCGACCGTGGTTCTCCCACCAAGGATACCTCTACCGGGCGTTCCTTCTGTTTTCGCACGCCGCCCGCCTATGGCGCGGTTCTCAAGGAGGCTGGCTTCAATATCCTTTCCCTGGCCAATAATCATGCCTTCGATTATGGGCCGGAAGGAAGGGCGCAGACCGTGCAGGTTCTCGAATCCCTGGATATCAGCCATACCGGCGCGCCGGGCCAGATCAGCCGCCGGACGATCCGGGGCCAGGGTTTTGCCTTCATCGGCCTTGCGCCCAACAGCGGCTGCCAGAACATCAATGACATCTCCGGCGCGGTGGCCCTGGTGAAAACGGCGCTGCGCGAAGACCCTGCAAGCCTGGTCATCGTCTCCATGCACGGCGGGGCGGAAGGGAGCGCCCACATGGCGCTTCCCGATGGCCCCGAGGTGTTCATGGGCGAGAACCGGGGAGACCTGCGGCGGCTTTCCCGCGCCTTGATTGATGCTGGCGCGGCCCTGGTCATTGGTCATGGGCCGCATGTGCCCCGTGGCGTCGAAGTCTACAAGGATCGCCTGATCGTCTATTCCCTGGGGAATTTCGCCACGGCAAGCGGCATCAACGTACAAGGCGCAACCGGACTCGCGCCGCTGCTGCTGGCGGAAATTGATGCCAAAGGTAAAATCCTCCACTACGATTTCGTCAGCTTCCGTCAGGAACGAAACAAAGGCCCCAGGTTCGACCCAAGCGACGAAGCCGCGAAAACCATCCGGCAACTCTCCCTGGCGCTTGGCACGCAGATGCCCCCAAGGAAAAGCGGCGCGTCACGCTCCGGAAGGCCGCAGGCGCTTCAAGCCCGCAAGGCAGGCGAAGGCGATGAGGCCCGCGAGCATCCCGAATCCCATCTCCAGTAGCGCGGCAAGGAAGGCGCGCGCGGGACCGGCGGCAGCGGCCAGGGTTTCGAGCACATGCGGGACGGGCGCAACGCCGTGCGCGAGAATATCGCCGCCAACCATGAACATGGCGGCAGTGCCCGCGATGGCGAGGAATTTCATGAGCAGGGGCGCGAAAAGAAGGAGTCCCCGGCCCAGCGTACGGGCGAGCAGGTTTTGCTTTGTGTGCAGGTAGAATCCCAGGTCGTCCATCTTGACAATGGCCGCCACGAGGCCATAGACACCGGCGGTGAGGAGGAGCGCGATTCCCGCCAGCACTAGCACCTGGGTAAACAACGCCTTGCCCGCCACGCTGCCCAGGGTGATGACGATGATTTCGGCGGAGAGCACAAAATCGGTGCGGATGGCGCCACGGACGCGCTCTTGTTCCAGCGTCGCCGGGTCGCCGGAAGGAAGGGCTGCGGCATGACTGCCTTCCGCTTCTGTCGTCGGCTTGGCCTTGTGCCGGATGGCATGCAGGGAATGCGCGAGTTTTTCCACTCCTTCGAGGCAGAGAAAGATTCCGCCGAGCATCAGAAGCGGCGTGATGAGCCAGGGGAGGAAGGCGCTGATGAGCAAGGCCACCGGAACCAGGATGGCCTTGTTCATGAGAGAACCCTGGGCAACCGCCCAGACCACGGGCAATTCCCGATCCGCCCGCACCCCCGCGACCTGTTGGGCATTGAGGGCAAGATCATCTCCCAGGACGCCCACCGTCTTCCGGGCGGCGACCTTGGTCATCACGGCGACATCATCCAGCAGCGTGGCAATGTCGTCGAGCAGGGTAAAAAGACTGGCTCCAGCCACAATTTTTCCTTGTCTTGGAAGAAGAGGCGGTGATTATAGCCTCATCCGGAATTCCGGCTGTGGAAAGCCATCCCCGAATGCTGGGTGCGGCAGGGAAGACATTTTTCTCGGCGGGGAACTCCTTCATCATTGCGCCCAAGCTGTTTGATCTTGTCTTTCCCCGTGCATCGCATCACACGCAATTCCACTCCAGTATGTCAGCCAGAAAAAATTTCCTTCCTTGAAGCCGAACAGCAACACCAAAGCATGGGAGCGCACCTCTGATTCTTCTTGCGCGTCGCCATCTCACAGGCATTGCGGACAAAAAAAGAGCGCCGGGCGGCGCTCCAGGGAGAGAGGTGAAAAACGCTTTTGTCTTAATAGTGGTATGCCGATTCGCCGTGCGAGGCGATGTCCAGCCCCTCGCGTTCCTGTTCTTCCGTCACGCGCAATCCGACGAGCACATCGGCGATCTTGTAGGAGACGAAGGCCACGACACCCGACCAGACGATGGTGACCAGCACACTCTTCACTTGCACGATGACTTGCGAGACCAGGGTAACGCCTTCGCCGTAGCCTTGTCCGCCCAGTTCCGTCGCGGCGAAGACGCCAGTAAGGATCGCGCCCAGGATGCCGCCGACGCCATGCACACCGAACACGTCGAAGGCATCATCCGCGCCCAGAAGCTTCTTGAGGCCATTTACGCCCCACAGGCAGACAAAGCCCGCCGCGCCGCCGATGATGATGGAACCAACCGGCCCGACAAAGCCCGCCGCCGGCGTAATGGCCACGAGGCCCGCCACTGCGCCGGAAGCCGCGCCCAGGCTGGAGGGTTTCCCCTTGAAGATCGCTTCGCCGCTGATCCAGGCCAGCGTTGCCACGGCGGTCGCCAGGATGGTATTGACGAAGGCAAGCCCCGCCACACCATTCGCCGCAGCGGCAGAACCCGCGTTGAAGCCGAACCAGCCCACCCACAGCAAGGAGGCCCCAACCATGGTCAGCGTGAGCGAATGGGGCCGGAAGGCTTCCTTCCCGAAGCCAATGCGTTTTCCCAAAAGGTAAGCGCCCACCAGGCCCGCGATCCCGGCATTGATATGCACCACCGTGCCGCCCGCGAAATCCAGCGCGCCATCCGCCCCCAGAAAACCGCCACCCCAGACGATGTGCGCCATCGGCACATAACTGAAGGTGTACCAGAGGATGGCGAAGATCAGCACGGCGGAAAACTTGATGCGTTCAGCAAAGGAACCGACGATCAGTGCCGTGGTGATGGCCGCGAAGGTGGATTGGAAGGCCACCCACACATATTCCGGCATCGACCCGTTCAGGCTCTCCGTGGTGACGCCCGCCAGGAAGAGCTTGTCCAGATTGCCGACGACGCTGCCTTCCCCCGAAAAGGCAAGGCTGTAGCCATAGATACACCACAGCAGCGTCATCAGGCAGAAGATGACGAACACGTGCATCAGCACCGAGAGCATGTTCTTGGCGCGCGCAAGACCACCATAGAAGAGCGCGAGGCCGGGAATCGTCATGAGGATGACGAGCATCGTGGAAGTGAGCATCCAGGCCGTGTCGCCGCTATCCAGCGTGGGCGGCGCTTCGGCCTCCGCAGGAGGCGCTTCCGTGTTTGCGGCGGCGGGCGCTTCGGCGCTTGCCGACGGCGCGGTTTGCGCAGTTTCGGTGGCCGCCGGAGCGGTGTCTGCTGGCGCTTCCTGCGCGAAGGCGGGACTTCCCACGGCCAGCATGCCGAGAAGCGCGAGGAGTGTAAGGAACCGTTTCATCATGATGACCCTTGTTCTAGAAGATAAAAAATCAGAGAGCTTCCTCTCCGGTCTCGCCGGTACGAATCCGGACGACTTGCTCCAGATCGGCGACAAAGATCTTGCCGTCGCCGATTTTCCCGGTGCTGGCCGATTTCTCGATGGCCTCAATGGCCTGCTCCAGAAGCGCATCCTGAATGGCCGCCTCGATCTTGACCTTGGGTAGAAAATCAACCACATACTCGGCGCCGCGATACAGCTCGGTATGCCCTTTTTGACGGCCAAACCCTTTGACTTCCGTGACCGTGATGCCCTGCACGCCAATGGCGGAGAGCGCCTCGCGCACCTCGTCCAGCTTGAATGGCTTGATGATGGCAGTAACGAATTTCATGGATGAATCCTCGCGATGAAAGACGGCTTCTGGAACGGCCAAAAGCCCGTGCCTCTGGTCTAGCAGGGTCCATGCCAATCCGCCCGCGCCTGCATTATCAGGTGCTTGGAGAGGCCGCTGTCAGGATTCCCATCGTCAACGCACCGTTCCGGTGCGCGCGCGCGCGCCATTGCACCAAGTTTGCATGTCCCACCCGCATGCCCTTGCCCATGCCGCATTCCGGGGAATGTTTAACGGAGCGCGGCATGCCGCCGCTGGATGATTCCTGCGCTCAGGCAGGATGAAGCGCCGCGAGCGCCTTGCGCAGACGCGCCAGGATCGTGTCGTAGCGATGCGGGTCGCTTGCCTGGCCCGCGCCGTAGATGGCCGAACCCAGGACAAAAGTATCCGCGCCGACCTGGGCGATTGCCGCGATGTTCTCCACCTTGACGCCGCCATCGACTTCCAGCCGGATGGCGCGGCCTGTCGCCTGGGCGTAGGCATCCAGCCGCTGGCGCGCCGCCGCCAGTTTTGCACACATGGCCGGGATGAAGGATTGCCCGCCGAAACCTGGGTTGACGCTCATGATGAGCACCATGTCCAGCCGATCCAGCACGTGATCCAGATACGCAAGCGGCGTGGCCGGATTGAATGCCAGACCCGCCTGGCAGCCATGTTCCCGGATCAGGCCCAAACTCCGGTCGATGTGCTCGGAAGCCTCCGGGTGGATAGTGATGAGATTGGCTCCCGCAGCGGCGAATTCCGGGATGATGCGGTCGACGGGTTTGACCATGAGATGCACGTCGATCGGCGCGGCGGTATGGGGCCGGATTGCCGCGCAAACGAGCGGGCCTGCGGTAAGGTTGGGGACGTAGTGGTTGTCCATCACGTCGAAATGAATCCAGTCCGCCCCGGCCGCAATCACATCCCGCGCCTCCTCCCCCAAGCGGGCGAAATCGGCGGCAAGAAGGCTGGGCGCAATGAGAAAATCGGAAGACATGATTCAACCTGTCTCGCATCCCGACGGCACAAGCTCCGGAATGCGCAAAATGGGAGAATTATACAGGGAGCGGCGGACAGAAAACGCGAGGGGGCTTTAGGCCATGCACCCACACCCCGAGATCGCCGATGCAGTAGGTATGGAAATCCTCCACCTCCAGGTTGAATACGCGAGTCTTGAAGCGACGATCACTACCCTCGAAAATCTTGATCATTTCATTACCGTCGAATATCTCATCGACTTTTGGATCACTTACCAAACCCACAAATGGACGATCCAATTGGCTTGTCCCTACCGAATTCCCAGGCGTCGCCTCCGGGTGTCGAAGGTCGATCATCTGGTCCTGCCGGGAACGGAAAAAATCATCGGTCGCCATCTCTCTCGCTGTTTCTCTCAGGTTTTGAAGGCTGTTATTTTAATTCCTCGGAGATTTTTGGACAAAATGAATCGCTTATGTCCCGCTCCAGGCACGGGGGGGAGGGATTTGCAGGGGGACCAAGTTTGATTTTCCCCAACTCTTCCTGATTCCAAGCATAAAAACCAGCCTGCGAAGCAGGCTCATCATATCATATTTAACTTTAAGTATAAACGTTAACCTATTGTTTTATATAAATTCCCCTCCATCAATCCACCGAATTCCACACATGAAAAAACCGGCTGTCGAAGCCGGTTTTGCTGGGTATCAGGAGATCATTTCTTCTTTTTGGCGGGGGGCTGGGCGTTTACCGCTTCCTTCAGCTTGGAACCCACGGAGAACTTCACGACCTTGGAGGCCGGGATCTTCAGCTCCACCCCGGTCTGCGGGTTGCGTCCCGTGCGGGCGGCGCGTTCCCCAACGGAAAAAGAACCAAAACCGACCAGCTGGATACTATCCCCCTTGGACAAGGTCTCGGTAACGACATCAATCAGGCTGTTCAGCGCATTCTCGGCAGCGGCCTTGGTGATATTGCCCTCGGCGGCAATTGCTTCAATCAGTTCGGTTTTGTTCATGGTGGTGCTTTCCTGTGGAAAAGAAATAGGGAAGGCGTATTATCTTCTGTCATGGCAAGAATTGCCTAGCCTTCGGGGGAAATTTTTCCGATGTTTTGTGTCCTTTGCCACAACAACCACGCTTTTGGGGGGACAACACGCGCCAAGCCGGGTGTGGCGGGCAAGCGACGGGGGCGGCTGGAACGCGCCGGACACGCCACAAAAACATGACGGCCCCGAAGTACCGTCATGCGTTGTGGAAGATTTCCGGACCTTCAGCGGTTCGTCTTGGTCGCGGCTGCGGCCTTGCGCGTGGCACTTTCCGGTTCCGTCTTCCCGGGAGAGGGATTCGTCTTTCCGGTGTTCAGGTTGGAGAACGCCTTGATGTTGGTATCCGCAATCTGGGCGATCTGCTGCGCCATGGTGTTCATCCGGTCAAAAGCCTGGGAACTGGCCTGGAGCATGGATTTCATCGTGGTGGCGAAAACATCGCCACCGGCAGGTAACTGGCTCTTCGTCTCCTCGATGGCGGACTCGGCGTTTTCGGTCAGCGCCCGGTAGTGCTCCTCCATCACACCAGTCAGGTCCCGCTGCATGTTCAGCACGACTTCATACAGGTTGTGATAGTAGTCCCGGGTTCGTTCCAGCCCCGGCTCCGCGAGGGACGACTGCAACGCCAACGCCTGCTTGGGATCCTTCGCCTCCAGGATGGCGGATGTGTTGCTGGCGCCGTTCTGGATATTCTCGCGCAGGGTGCCAATGTTGAGTTCCACCAGCTTCTCGATGTTGTCCAGTGTACTTCGCATGAGTGCCAGCATGGCATCCGCATTGGCTTTCTGGGTTGCTGCTAACTGCTTGGATTTGTGTGCGCTCATTGGCTCCTCTCCTGTAACAGATTAATGGCGGGACAATGATAGCAAATTTCATCTGAAATGTATCCGGGTAGACAACCGATGCGCGCCGCCCTCCCCTCCTCCCCTTGGCCTTCGCCCGACGATTCCATGCCCTATCCCTTCCGATACACCTCCGCCCCATCCCACGCGAATTCCACGGCCTTGGTCTCCACGCCTTGTCCGGGTCAAGCCCCAATCAGGGGTCAGATGAAGTGATCAGTGGCTTCGCGGCGCGTGGGGTCTTCCTGTTTGTCCTGTTGTTGCTCAAAGCGGATTTACAGGGTGAATTCCTGCCTGTCAAGGAAAAGCACAGATGCTTGAGAACGAGAAACGGATGCTCCACCCTGGCGGCGCGGACGCCGGCAGACGTCTGGAGAAAGGCTTCACGTCGCCCGCGCACGCCGAAAATTCCGCCGCAAACGTCATGCCCGTGTCCGCTGCTTGCACCATTCCGGCGCAATGTCCGTTATGCGACAAACAATGCGCGCTTGCCGCGCCCCGCTGCAAGCATGGCGCGGCATTCGTGCAATTCCTGCAAACTGCACAAGGAGGCGCACGCCATGTCTGAACCCATCAGCGACGAACAATTGCTTCAGCTTTTCCACCGCGTCGTCAAATTGATGATGCGCGGCCATCACCACGCGCAGGGGCGGCATGACGAAGACCGGGATGGACATGTCCGCCGCCAGTTGCTCATGGACGGTCAGGCGCGCCACGCGCAGGGTCGCATCCTGTTCATCGTAAGCGAGCAAGAAGGCTTGAGCCAGCGCGAATTGCTGGACATGCTCCATGTCCGCTCCGCCACCTTGAGCGAACTCCTGTTCAAGCTGGAAAGAGACCAGATGATCCAGAGGCGGCGCGACGAAAAGGACAAGCGCAGCTACCGCCTTTTCCTGACCGAATCCGGCCGCGCCGCGCTGGAAGCGCATCGCCAACGCCATCAGGCAACCGCCGCCCGCCTCTTCGCCGCGCTGGACGAAACAGAACGCGCTGCGCTGGCCGCCCTGCTCGCCCGTCTGCTGGTTCTTTGGGAGACCGAAGCCGTCGGACAAGAGCAAGCGAGGGGCAAGAAGGAACACTGAAGCCTGCAAAGTCCTCCTTCCGTTCCTCCGGGGAGCCTGCCCAAATAATGCCGGGCATGTCGCGTTTCATGGGATACTATTCTTCCCTTTCCTACTCCGCCAATGCCTTCTCCGTGAGGAGGAAGCGTTTGATCTGGCGGCAGAGGAGGTGGAAGCGCAGGCGCATGGAGGTTCTGGCCCGGCGATGGATCAAATAGCGCCAGAAGCAGATTCCGCCTGCGGCAAGGAAAAGCCAGGGAAGAAAATAAAGGAGGAAGACGCTGGCAAGGCCCAGAATGCCGTAGAAGACAGGCGGATTCGTCTTCTTGCCCAGGAGAAAGAGTTGGTGGAACTGGCGTTGCGTCTCGAAGTGGTCGGTTGCGGCAAGGAAACGGTCGGCGATTTCCCGCAAGGCGGAAATCTGGACAAGCAGATCCGTAAAGCTCTGTTCCGCATAGCGTTGTTCCGCGATACGGGCTGCTTTTTGGAAGAAAGTCTCCAGATGCTCGCGGATCTCCGCGCGCCCGGCTTCATCCAGATGCTCGTCCAGATGCTCATCCAGATGACCATCCATCTGGGCGAAGGGAAGAAGGTTCTGGACCAGTTCCTTGCGCAAGGCGGCGATCACCTTTTCCCTTCGCCCCGCTTCCTTCTCGCGCTGCGCGCTTTCCGTCCGGGCCATTTCGCGCACCATCTCGCGCAGGCGATGGGCAACCACGACACAGGCAATCTTTCCGGGGTGGGAAAGCGGTTTTTCGGTGGCATCCATGCGCGCAATCAGTTGTGCAAACCAGGGGGCGTCCTCGGCATGTTCGGTCGCCGTTTTGCGCGCTTCTGCCTCCAGCGCCGTCAAAACCTGCTTCTGCGTGAAGGCAAGGAGCAAAAGGGGATGCCATTCGTCACGCGGCGGCAAGCGCGGAATTTCCTCGCGCAGGCCATAAACCAGATTGTCGAAGTTCGCGTGCGACTGGTTCCGCAGACGATGGCTCCACTCGCGGTGCGCCTTGCGAACCTTCTCCCAAAGCTTGGCGACCGGCGCAAGACACTGCCGCCAGACGGTATCGAAACGGCCAAGCTCCGGGTGACCGTGGGCGGCGTAGAGGACGAGCACCTGTTGCTCGTGGAGGGAATCGAGAAAGCGCCGCTCTTCCTCTGCCTCCTTTGTCTTCTTGCGGGCGCGCTGGGCGCAGTCGACAAGGCTGGCAGGCGTGATGGGCCTTCCTCGCCAGACCGGGTGCAGGCCGGGCGCAGCGGCGAGGAGAAAGCGCAACAGACAGCGCTCATCCGTTTCGCGTGTTTCCTGAAAGTCCAGGAGCTTGCGGATGAGATCGTAATCCTGCAACTCCTGCTTGAGCCAGAAGAGAACAAGACCGCGCTGTAGGTCCTGAACGCCCTCCTGCCAATGGCGCGCGAGCAGCACGGCGAGTTCTTCCGCTGTTCGCGCCTCGTCCGCGCCGATGTTGTAGGGTTTCAGCGAAGCGCCGGAATCCTTGGGAACGGTGAGGGAAGAATCGCCTTGCAGCCAGCGTTTGACTTCCTCGCTGCCCCAGCGCAAGGCCGGGTCGCGGAGCAGAAGACCACGGCAAAGCTGCGTCAGGGCCGGGTCGCTCACGCCTTCGACCTCGATTTTCCGGGTCGCCAGACGGTGATTGATGACCTGTTCGGAAAGCCCGTCGAACGGATGACGTCCAGAAGCGGCCTCGAAGAGGATCATCCCCAGTGCCCACCAATCCGTCTTGGGATCAATGACGCCGGTCAGCGCCTCAGGGGAGGCATACTTGACGGTGCGGGCATTGTCGGTGAAATGGCGGGTGCCTTCCGCGAGCGAGGCAATGCCGAAATCGGTGAGCACAAGCGAGAGCGGCTGGCGCTTGCGGATCAACACATTCTCCGGCTTCAGGTCGCGGTGCAGGATGTGTCGGGCGTGAATTTCGGCCAAGGCCGCCGCGAGTTCCGCCACAATACGGCACAGCGTCTCGCCGGAAAGCGGCCCTTGCTGAAAAAGACCGCGCAGGTTGCCGACGCGACAATATTCCATGATCTCCCAGCTTGGGCCATCCGCCGAAACACCGTGCTCGAGAATGCGGATCACATGCGGCCCGGCTTGGGCAAGGCGGGCGAGCAGTTCTGCGTCCGGGCGAATGCCGTGGCGGTAGATTTTGGCGACGCAGCTTTCCCCGCCTGCCAGCGGATCGACAACGAGCAAATCCGCCTCGCTGCCCGCCGCCTGCAACTCCTGGACAACGCGAAACCGTTCGGCCAGTTCGCGGGGCAGGTTGGTGCGCGTTCTCGGCTCGGAAGCGAGCTGCCCGCGCGCAAGCGCGGCGATTTCGGGCGCAGGGGCTTCCAGTTCATGCGGCGCAAGCTCGATTGCGGGCGGCGTCTCCGCAAGCGGACGTATTTTGGGATGTTCCGTGCGGAGGTTCGCACGCTGCGGCAAGGGCGTATTGCAATATTGGCAACGTGTGCTGCCCGGCGGATTGGGCTGGCCGCAATCCGGATCGGGACAAAGGATGCTCGCTTCGTCCGGCACAGCAAGATTGGGCGCGAAAACCGCCGGATGCTCCGGAACGGGCGCCTGCGCTTCGTCAGGAACGGGCGGCGCGGGATTTTCCGGCACGGACGGCTTGCGGGAGAGGGAAAAATCCACGCCGGAAAGCGGCGCGGCACAGCGCGCGCAGGAGACCTGCTCGGGCGGATTTTCCGCATCGCAAACCGGACAAATGCGAACGTATTGTTTGCTTTCCATGTCTCTGGCAACTCTGGAAGATCGGGAATGGCGACAGGTCAATTCTAACGGAATCATGATGGAATGGATACCGCGCAGGGGCCAGCGGACGGCGATTTGTCCGCGGGAAGGAAAAAAGAGGGAACTCTTCGCCATGCTCCATCCCCTTGAGCATTATTCCCCGGAAGAACCCGGAGCCTTCGCCAACTCCATCCACGCCGCGCAACCGTAAATCATGGGAGAATTGCTGCCCGCAAGACATACTTCAACGGATGTTTTCATGGTGCTTTTTGGATTGGATCGTCTCCTTGCCGATGCCGCGCTGCGTCGTCCGCTTGCCGGAAGGCGGCTGGCGTTGCTTGCGCATCCGGCTTCCGTCACCCGCGATCTCACGCACGCCCTTGACGCGCTCGCGGCGCTTCCCGATCTCGCGCTCACGGCCGCCTTCGGGCCGCAGCACGGCATTCGCGGGGAAAAGCAGGATAACATGATGGAATCGCAGGATTTCATTGATCCCATCCACGGCATTCCCGTGTTCAGCCTGTATGGCGAGACGCGCGCGCCGACGGCGGCCATGCTGGAAACCTGCGATGTCCTCCTCGTCGACCTTCAGGATTTGGGCTGCCGCATCTACACCTTCATCACCACCCTGCGCCATGTGCTGGAAGCCGCTGCCCATCAGGGAAAGGCGGTCTGGGTGCTGGATCGGCCCAATCCCGTTGGCCGTCCCGTGGAGGGGCTGGCCCTGCGACCAGGCTGGGAGAGTTTTGTCGGCGCGGGGCCGCTCCCCATGCGCCACGGCCTGACAATGGGCGAACTCGCCCGCTGGTTCGTCGCCCGGCTGCGGCTCGATGTGGATTTGACCATTGTCCCCATGACGGGCTGGCAGCCTGAGGCCGCGCCGGGCTTCGGCTGGCCGCTGGCAGAACGCGCCTGGATCAATCCCAGTCCCAACGCGCCCAATCTGTTCATGGCGCGCGCCTATGCGGGCAGCGTCCTGCTCGAAGGCACGACGCTCTCCGAAGGACGCGGTACGACGCGCCCGCTGGAACTGTTCGGCGCGCCGGATCTTGAGGCCCGCGCCCTGCTTGCCGAAATGCGGAAGAGCGCGCCCGCCTGGCTTGCGGGCGGCATGTTGCGGGAATGCTGGTTCGAGCCGACCTTCCACAAGCACGCGGGAACGCTCTGCAACGGCATTGCCTTCCACACCGACACGCCGCAATACCAGCATGGCGCGTGGCGTCCTTGGCGTGTGCAGGCGCTCGCCCTCAAGGCTCTGCGCCGCCTGCGTCCCGATTATCCCCTGTGGCGCGATTTCGCCTATGAATACGAATTCGAGCGCCGCCCCATCGACATCATCAACGGCAGCCCCCTCTTGCGCATGTGGGTGGATGACCCTGCCGCCACGCCGGAAGACCTGGATGCCCTGACGCTTCCCGACGAAGCCGCCTGGCAGGAAGAACGCGCCGCCTTCCTCCTCTACCCGCCGTCCTGCGGACAGCAATTGCCCTGCGCGGGCAGCAACAAAACCGATGCCTCGCGCCTTTGCGCCGAGTAGCACGCAAAATCGCACACAGAATCGCACGTGAATTCCGTACAATGGCGGGATTGGGGCACGACGGGTTGTTATTGCATGCGCATTCTCATCGTTGAAGACGAAACCAAGACCGGGAACTACCTGCGGCAGGGCTTGCAGGAGGCCGGGTTCAATGTCGATCTCGCGCGGAGCGGGCCGGATGGGCTGCATCTGGCGCTCACCGAAGACCATGACCTCCTGATCCTGGATGTGATGCTGCCGGGCATTGATGGCTGGCAGGTGCTGAAGACACTGCGCGATGCCAGACGCGGGATGCCGGTGCTCTTCCTCACCGCCCGCGACCAGGTGGAGGATCGGGTGCGAGGACTGGAGGCGGGCGCGGACGATTACCTCATCAAGCCCTTCGCCTTCGCGGAACTTCTGGCGCGTGTGCGCACGCTCCTGCGCCGGGGACGGACGCCGGAGACCGCTCCCACGCTCCTGAAGGTGGCGGATCTGGAACTCGATCTCCTGAGCCGTCGCGCGAGCCGGGCCGGACGGCGCATCGACCTCACCGCCCGGGAATTCGCCCTCCTGGAACTTTTCTTGCGTCGTCCGGGCGAAGTGCTGCCGCGCTCGCTGATCGCCTCGCAGGTGTGGGACATGAATTTCGACAGCGACACCAACGTCATCGAAGTGGCCGTGCGGCGCTTGCGCGCCAAGATGGACGATCCTTTTACGCGCCGTCTCATCCGTACCGTGCGCGGCATGGGCTACGTGCTCGAAGAGGCAGAGGCAAAGGAAGAAGAGGCCGCCGGGCCAGGCGACGCGCCTTCCTGCATCTCCTGAAGGCGGGCTATGTATTCTTTCCGCTTCTCCACGCGCTCCCTCACCCTGCGGCTCGCGCTCCTGTTCGTGACCCTCTCCACCCTGATCCTCATGGGCCTGGGACTGTTCCTGCGCCAGGAAGTAGAGCGGCATTTCCAGGAACTGGACGCGGAAGAACTGCATGCCCGCCTGCGCCTTGCGCGTCGTGTGCTCGCCCGGACGCCCGCCGCCGCGCTCGCCGACCTCGCGCCCCGGCTGGAGGCCATGATCCCCGCCGCGCCGGAACATCATCTCACCGTGCTGGACGCGACGGGGCGGCCCGTGTTCAGCAACGCTCCCGACCTGCCGCGCTGGCTTCTGGAAAAAATGCCCGCCGCGCTGGAGGATGCCGCGCCGCCGACATGGCGCGTTGGCCCGGAGGAGGAGAGCGCGCACGCGCATTCCGTGGCTTTCCCGCAGCGCGGCGTTCTGGCGCAGGCCCGTTCGGCGGATGGGCAGATGCTCACGGTCGCGCTGACCCTGCGCATCACGCACCATCAGCATTTCATCGCCGGATTCATGCGCTCGCTCGCCTGGGCGCTGGCTTTCGCCATTCTTGCCAATCTCCTGTGCGCCATCTATGCCGCCCGGCGCGGCCTTCGACCACTGGAGGCGATGGCCCGCCTTGCCCGCCGCGTTTCCGGAAAGCGCCTGCACGAGCGCATGGATGTTGCGTGCCTGCCTGCGGAACTCGCGCCTCTGGGGCAGGACCTGAATGCCATGCTTGATCGGCTGGAGGAAGCCTTTGCCCGGCTTTCCGGCTTCGCTTCGGACATCGCCCACGAATTGCGCACGCCCGTCACCATCCTGACGACGCAGGCGCAGGTGGCGCTCGCCAGGGCGCGCAGTCCGGAGGAATACCGGGAGGCGCTCTATTCCAGCCTCGAAGAATGCGAACGCCTTTCGCGCATGATCGGCGACATGCTTTTCCTCGCCCAGGCGGAAAACGGCCTCATGCTGCCGAGCCGGGAAGCGGTGGCGCTCCCGGCCCTGCTGCGCGCGCTCGTCGAATTCTATGGCCTCCTCGCGGAAGAGAAGTCGGTGCGCCTCGTGGTGACGGGCGAAGCCGAAGTCATGGGCGATCCCCTGATGCTCCGCCGCGCGCTGGGCAACCTGATCTCCAACGCCATCCGCCACACCGATTCCGGCGGGGAAATCTGCATCCGCCTGCAAACCAGCCCAGAGGCAGTTTTGATCCGCGTGGAAAACCCTGGCGAGACCATCCCGCCACAATCCCTGGAACGCATTTTCGAGCGTTTTGGCGGACGACAAGCCTCTTCTCCGCAAACGGAGGAAAACGGCGCGGCGAATTTCTCCCGCCAGGCGGAAAAGGAAATGACCGGGCCACGGCAAGCCGGAGGCACAGGATTGGGACTTGCCATTGCCCGTTCTATCGCCATTGCCCACGGCGGCAGCCTCGAAGCCGCCTCCGCCAACGGCCTCACCCACTTCACCCTGCGCCTGCCCCACTCGGGGGATCGGAATTTACCTTCCCCCGCCACCTCCTGACCTGCCTTGACGCTACTGTCCAAGCCGCAGGCGAAAAATGCAAATGCCCCCGCACGATGTGGGTCAAATGCGCAATTGAGGTCTGTGGCGGGCGAAGCATGCCCGAGGGCGACCAGATCGACATTGCCCGTGGCGTGGCGCGCGACCTCCAGAGCACGATCACCGAGCAACGCGAGGTGCAGGAGACGGCGGAGGACTCGGACGGCAAGATGGGTTCTGCGCCCACGGAGCCGATCGTGCGCAATGAATACGGCGAGATCACCAACCCGAGCAGCACCCGGCACGCGGATGACTACGAGCGCGATGCGTCGGAAGCGGCGCGGCTTTATGCGGAGCACCAGCAGAGCACAAAACCAACGCGGGTTCCGCCGCTCTCACCAGCCCCGGCGCACGAGAACGCGCCGCGGCCCAGCGCCACGCTCACGGAAGCCCAGGTCGCACAGCGCGACTTGTACCGGATCCAGGTGCGCGAGGCGAAGAATGCGTTCTTCGCGCCGATTGCCGATAAGAACGTGCCGGGGATTTCGGAAGAAGAGCACGCACATCTCAAGGCCCTGGAAACCGATTTTCGGCGCAAGTACCCGGATCGGGCGTTCGACCTGCTGCCGCAGCAGGAGCAGAACACGGCGCACATGCGCGCCCTGCGGCGTCGGTTGCGGGTGTTCTTGCGCGACGTGGGGCTGGCCGACCCGAAGAACTTGCCGACGATTGTGCTCGCGCGTATCCCAGAGCAGGCCAAGGCGTTCGACGGGCGCGCTCTTGTGGACGCCAACGTGATTTTGCTGCGCGCGGGCGAAGCGCGCGCGGACATGGAAACCCTGGAACTGGTCATCCATGAAGCAGCGCACCTGCGGCAAGTCCCCCGAATTCGGGAGATGGCGCAAACGCCAGGCGGCGAGGCGCATCTGGATGATCTGTACGACGAGCTTATGCAAGGATTCCGCGAGAACCCGGACATCCGCTGGTTGCTGAGCAAGCACCCGTTCGACCGGCCCCACAGGGACTCGGAGCTTCTCCTGGTTGAGAGTTTCGCGCAAGCGGCCATATACTTCACACTTGGCCACAAGAACTCGATCGCGTGGCTGCCAGCATTTCACGATTGGCAACAAGGACTCCTTTATGACTACCCAGAAGCCACCACAGCCGCCCAAGACCTCCGAGACACCACCGGCGACAAGAAGGCCGTCCTCGCTGACGCCGCAGGAGCGAGAGGAACTGTATCAGTATCCGCCAGAGGACCTGTTCGACAGAAGTCCGGAGCATCTGGCGCTACTGGAGAAGTGGAGGCGCGAAGACTAACCCCCGCGCTGCCCAAAGTAGACGCCTGGCTCGCCGATCCTGCGACGCAGGGCACGCGCCTGGCGCGTCTCTCGGAAGCCGAGCTACGGGAACTGGCCGCCGATGTCATCGCATCTGCGCCGACCGGCAAGGGCGCTGCGCTCCTCGCCAAAATCCGTGACTACCAGCAAGCGCATGAGGCCGCTCGCAAGCTTGCCGCGACCAGCGCCACGACCTGGGCGCGGCAGTTGGCGCAACTCTCTGCCCCGGCGCTGCGCCAGTTGCAGCGCGTGCTCGC
>JAISLJ010000160.1 GCA_031290955.1 Zoogloeaceae bacterium
CCCCCCCCCCCCCCCCCCCCCCCCCCCCCCCCCCCCCCCCCCCCCCCCCCCCCCCCCCCCCTGCGCAACCAATCGGGCCGTTCGTCCATTTTCTGCTCCCAAAGGTAACCATAAAAAAACCGACACCGCTTTGCAGCGAAAAACATGCCCGGCCTGGGGACGATCATTCACGGGGAATGTGACGTAATATGTCTACTTTATTATGTCACACATGACGTAATATGTCTACCTTATTATGTCGCATCCGTTCTCAACAGAAAAGAAAGCAAATCCTGTGGGGAAGAGAATCTGACCAGGAAAACATGCCATCGCGCACGCGGAACACAATGCCTGACCATGGCATGGGGATCAGCGCGATCAGAGCCAAGGCCAGCTTGCATTTGTCCTTGCGGCCACTGATGTTGGAGAGGCGGGCGCGATCAGGCGGGTGAATTCGATCTGGCAAGAGCGTGGAAAGGTACTTTTCCCGCAGTGATGACGGATATTTTCATCGCTCTGCCTCCCCCACATCCTGAATCACTCCGCCTCCCAGGCAGACCCGGCTTTCGTAGAGGACGACGGATTGACCAGGGGCAAGTGCCCATTGCGCTTGGGCAAAGTGGATTTCGCAGCGTTCCCGGTCGACCCGCGTAATGGCGCAGGGGGCATCCTCGCTGCGGTAGCGGGGCTTGGCGGTATAGACCCAGCACGTTTGCGGGGCTACGTCCGCGATCCAGGAAAGTTGTCCGGCGACCAGGCAGGAAGCCGCGAGCGCCGGATGATCGTGGCCTTGCACCACATAGAGGATGTTCTTCTCCACATCCTTCCCGGCCACGAACCAGGCCGCGTGCGCGCCGTCCGCCCCGCCCGTCGCTTTCACTCCGCCAATGCCCAGGCCCTTTCGCTGGCCGATGGTGTGGTACATGAGGCCATCGTGCTCGCCCATGAGGCGACCATCGTCCAGGCGACGGATCTCGCCTTTCTTCGGGGGCAGGTAGCGGCGCAGGAACTCCTTGAACGGACGCTCGCCGATAAAGCAGATCCCCGTGGAATCCTTCTTGGCGGCCACATGCAGCCCGGCGTCGGCGGCGATGCGGCGCACATCCCGCTTCAGCAGCCGGGCCAGGGGGAACAGGGTCTTGGCCAGTTGCGCCTGGTTCAGGCGATAGAGGAAATAGCTTTGATCCTTGCCGCCATCCTCGGCCCGCAGGAGCTGGTAGCGACCATCGACCTCGCGCACGCCCGCGTAATGGCCGGTGGCGATCACGTCCGCGCCCAGCCGCATGGCGTGCTCCAGGAAGGCGCTGAACTTGATTTCGGAATTGCAGAGCACGTCCGGATTGGGCGTGCGGCCCGCCTCGTACTCGCGCAGGAATTCGGCGAACACGCGCGCGCGGTACTCGGCGGCAAAATTGACGACTTCCACATCAATGCCGAGCCTGTCGGCCACGCTCATGACATCGATCAGGTCGGCGCGGGAGGCGCAGTATTCCTCGTCGTCGTCATCCTCCCAGTTCTTCATGAACACGCCGATGACGTGATAGCCTGCGTTCTTCAGCAACAGGGCGGCAACGGAGGAATCCACGCCCCCGGAAAGCCCCACTACAACGGTCTTGCCCTTCCCGTTCATCGCTTCCTCTCCGCATCGCCCGCCGATCTCAAACGTTCGGCCCCGCGCCCGCGTGCCATGCCTCCAGCGGCAGGACGACAGCAGGCTCGCCATTATCCACGAACCAGCTATCCACCGCATACCGGTCGTCCTGCGGTGGGCAATCGCCTTGCGGACGGCAAAGTTCCTCGATGGCGGCGGAGTAATGTTGCAGGACGAAGAAGCGCAGCCGTCGTTCCGGCGCCAGCACCCTGTGCCACTTGAGGCCGCCCTTTGCCGCCAGGAGTTCCAGAAAGCGCGTGGTGGTGGTGGCGTGGTCGATGCAATCCATGCGCCCATCCACGCCATCGTCGGCATGGTTGCCGCCCCGGTCGTTGCCGATCGGGCTTTGCTCCGCCGCGATGGCATAGAGCTTGCCAATGACGACCGCCAGCCGACGGCGCTCGTCCGCTTCGTTCTTCGCCTGCGCCAACGCCAGCAGCAGCACATCCAGCCGCGCGGGCGCAAGGTGGACAGGCGCGTTGGCAAGGCAACCATAATTGAAGCAGACGCTGACTTCCTCCGCCCCGGCGCGAGAAAAACCCAATGCGGCAAGCGCCAGCACGCCGACCAGGAAACAGCGCCGAAGCATGCCGTCACCCGTAGTGGATAATCGCGTCCAGCGGCAACCGCCGTCCGGCGTGATAATCCTCGGCGCAGCGCAGGATGAGGGGGCTGCGGTGCCGGGCCGTTTCCAGACGCATTGTCTCCAGCGGCACCCAATGGGCGGCGATAATTCCGGCATCGAGCGGACGATTGGGGTCGTAGCCCACGATTTCGCCGCCAAAGGCGAAGCGCAGGTAGGTAATCTCCCCCTTGGGACGCGGCCACTGGTAGATGCCGATGAGGCAGCGCGGCTCGAAATCATAGCCGGTTTCCTCGCGGCATTCGCGCCGCGCCGCTGCCACGAGGGATTCGCCGCGCTCCAGATGTCCGGCGGGCTGGTTGAAGCGGATCCCCTCCTCGGTTTCCTCTTCCACCAGCAGGAATTTTCCATCCCGGCAGACAACGGCGGCAACGGTGACGTTGGGTTTCCAGGCGCGTGCGATCATGGCGACAAAATCATGGCGGCGAAAGCGCGTATTCTCTTGAACTCTCTCGAACTGGCGCGAAAAAGGCAGATCGGCCCGCTGGCGTTTGCGCCTTGCGGGCCGCGCCAATATTACTTGGCCGTATTTTCCAGACTGCTCACGAGTTTTTCGACCTTCTCGCCCTCCACACGCTTTTCAAGCTGCGGCTTCAACTGCTCCAGGGTCGGCGGGGTGAGCTTGCGGCTATCCTCCAGCAGGATGACGTGATAGCCGAACTGCGTCTTGACCGGAGTCTTGGTGTATTGCCCTTTCTTGAGCTTGGCCAGTTCCGTGCCGAACGGCTCAACATAGGCGCTAGCCTGGTTCCAGCCCAGATCGCCGCCCTTTTCCCGCGAGCCAGGGTCTTTGGAAGCCTTGGCGAGATCGGCGAACTTGCCGCCGCCGTTCAGCTTGGTGATGATGCCCTTGGCCTCGCTTTCCTGCTCGACGAGAATATGGCGGGCCTTGTATTCCTGTCCCTGGAGCTGGCCGAGCACGCTCTCGTACGCCTTCTTCACCTCGGCTTCCGTGGCGGGATTCTTCTTCAGGTAATCACTGATGAAGGCGTTGATCAGGATATCCTGCGTGGCAAAGGCGATGCGGGTGGTCACGTCCTTGCTTTTGTCGAGGCCCTGCTTCCTGGCCTCGTTGGCGATCAAGGCCCGCCGTTGCAGGACTTTCTTCACGGATTCCCGGAATTCCGGCGTATCCTGCGCGCCGCGGTCAAGCTGCTCCTGGATGAAGACTTCCTCGGCCTCCTTGGAAAGCCCGCCGGAAGCGGCATCCTGCGCCCCCGCGGGCAGCGTGAAGAGAGAGAAAGCCAAAAATGCGGCAGAGAGCCGGGTCAGTTTTCGCATGGGGTAATCCCTTTCTGGTCATGGGTTGAAAAGATGTGTGCTACAAACGCGCAAGGGCAAGATCATATACCAATCCAACAGCAAAAGACAGGCATCCTGATTCTGCGAACAGGGCAACCGCACTATATTCCTTTTTCATTTATTGGTTTTTCCATCTGGACCGCCGTCCGCAGCACACCAATACAGCCGCCACAGTTCCTCTACGGGGAAATCGTGGAGCTTGCGGCGCGCGATGGCTTCCCGCAGGTGGCGGAAGTTGCGGCGGATGCGCCAGGGGCCGAGCGGCAGGAGGCCGTGTTTCAGGTCCAGGAAATCGATGAGACCAAAACCCTGGTCGGGCAGGAGCAGGATGTTGCCCGGATGGAGCGAGCGAAAATAAATGCCCCGGCGATGCAGCATGCGGATGAAGCGGGCCAGTTCGGGAAGGCGCGCCCGGATGCCTTCCGGCGCGCGCAGAAAACTGGCTTCCAGCGTTTCGCCCGGCAGGGGCTGGTAGCGGCAGGCGGAAATGCCGCGGGCGCGATCCAGCCAGAGCGCCTCGATTGCCGCCGGAACAGGCACACCCAGCCCTGCCAGGCGTTGCGCGTTGTCGGCGAAGCGCAGTGCCGGCGCTTGCAGCCGGGCCAGGAAGGGATGCCGCCGGATGTGGAAAATCTTGAGGAGATGCCCATCCGCGCAGAGAATCATCTTCGGCCCGCGCGCATCCTGCTCCAGCACCTTGCCGCACAAGAGCCAGTCTTCCCGTTCGCCTGCTGTTACAATCCGCATTCTGCGTTTCGCTTTCGCTTCCTTGCCACATGGGCAATTCTAACCAGCAATCCGGCCTCCGGGTGTATTTGCGTCTCTTGCGGTACGTGCTGCCCTATTGGGGATGGTTCGGGCTTTCCCTCGCGGGCTTCTTGCTCTTTGCCGCCATGCAGCCGATGCTGGGCGGCATTCTCAAGTATTTCGTCGATGGCCTCATCGATCCCGGCGCCGCCCTGTTCCCCGCAGCGCCCTGGCGCTGGCTGGCCGAATTGCGGCTCTTGCACGCGGTTCCCCTGTTGATCGTCCTGATCGCCATCGGCCAGGGGATCGGCTCCTTCCTCGGCAATTATTTCCTTGCCCGCGTCTCGCTCTCACTCGTGCATGATTTGCGGGTAGCGCTGTTCGACAGCCTGCTCACCCTGCCAAACCCTTATCTCGACCGCCACAATTCCGGCCACCTGCTCTCGCGCATCACCTACGACACCACCATGGTCACGGGCGCGGCGACGGATGCCATCAAGGTTGTGATCCGCGAGGGCCTGACGGTGATCTTCCTTTTCCTCGCCCTCCTGTACATGAACTGGCGGCTGACCTTCGTGATGCTGGCGATCCTGCCCATCATCGCCATGATGGTCGTACACGCGAGCCGGAAGTTCCGGAAACAGGGCCGGAAGATCCAGGCGGCGATGGGCAATGTCACACATGTGGCGTCGGAGACCATCCAGGGCCAGCGGGTCGTGCGCAGCTTCGGCGGCGAAGCCTGCGAGCAGGCGCGCTTTCGCGCCGCCAGCCGCGAGAATACCGGGAAGAACCTCGCCATGATCCGCACCTCCGCGATCTATACGCCTTCGCTGCAAATCGTGATCTTCAGCGCCATGGCCGTGCTGCTGTACCTCGTCCTCCTGCTGCGCGGCGACGCGAGCGCGGGGGAACTGGTGGCCTACATCACCCTGGCGGGCCTGCTCCCGAAACCCATCCGCCAACTCTCGGAGGTGAGTTCCACCATCCAGAAGGGCATCGCCGGGGCACAGAGCATCTTCGAGCAACTGGACGAAACGCCGGAAATCGACCGCGGCACACTGGAGCGGCAGCGCATCGAAGGTCGGCTGGAAATCCGCCATCTTTCCTTCACCTATCCCGAAAGCGAAAAGCCGGTGCTCGACGATGTGAGTTTTTCCATCGCCCCTGGCCAGATGGTGGCGCTGGTGGGCCGTTCCGGGAGCGGCAAATCCACGCTCGCCAGCCTGATCCCCCGTTTCTACACGCACGAGGCGGGCGAGATCCTGCTGGATGGCGTGCCGATCGAGGCATACCGCTTGCGCAACCTGCGCCGCCACATTGCCCTGGTCACGCAGCAGGTCAACCTGTTCAACGACACCGTGTTCAACAACATCGCCTACGGCGACCTGGCGGACAAGCCGGAAAGCGAAGTGCGTCGCGCCGCTGAAGCTGCCTTCGCCAGCGAATTCATCGCCCGCCTGCCGCAAGGCTTTGCCACGCCAGTGGGCGAAAACGGGGTCATGCTCTCGGGCGGTCAGCGCCAACGTCTGGCGATTGCCCGCGCCCTGCTGAAGGACGCGCCTATCCTGATCCTCGACGAAGCGACTTCGGCGCTTGACGGCGAATCCGAACGCCACATCCAGTCCGCGCTGGAAAATGCCGCGACCGGTCGGACAACCCTCGTCATCGCGCATCGCCTCTCCACCATCGAACGCGCCGACCTGATTTTGGTGATGGAACAAGGCCGCATTGTCGAACGCGGCACCCACGCGGAACTCCTCGCCCAAAACGGCCCCTACGCCAGACTCCACGCCCGGGAATCCGAAAAGGGCACGATCGGCGCAGAATAGAAACGGACGGAACGCGACCCCCTCCCCCTCGGAGAAAAGGAAACCCAAGGCACCCAACGTAAAGCCGCGCCTTGTGTGCCGATTTCCCTCGGCAATCATCCACAAAAAACCATCACACCACCATGATTTTCCCCAATTGCGCTTGGAGTTTTTCCAATGTGGCTTCCGCTGCCTGCAAGCGTTCCTTTTCCTGCGCGACGACATTGGCCGGGGCGCGTTCGGCGAAGTTTGGGTTTTCCAGTTTTGCCTTGGCCTGCGCAATCTGTTTTTGCTGCTTTTCGATTTCCTTCGTCAGCCGTTCCTTCTCCGCCGCTGCGTCGATTTCCACAATCAGCATCAGGCGGGTTTCGCCAACGATGGCGACCGGCGCCACCGCGTCGACGGGGATTTCCGCTACGGTGTCCAGCGCGGAAAGTTTGCCCAGCGCCTTCAGGATGGGCGCGAATTCGCGGATTTCCGCCAGCGCCTCCGGCCTTCCGGCCACAATCAACGGCGGGCGCTGCGATGGCGAAATGCTCATCTCGCCGCGCA
>JAISLJ010000161.1 GCA_031290955.1 Zoogloeaceae bacterium
GAAGACCTGGAACAAACCCTGCTCCGATATGCCATGCTCTACAACGAACACTTGCCCCAGACCGCCCTCAACAGCAAAACCCCTCTGGACGCCATGAACATGTGGTATGCTTCCCACCCGCAGATATTCCTTCATCCGCCCGGATCGAATCGTCCGGGATGCGACAGATAGGAAGCTCGCGACAAACGAGGCGCGCGCCTTGACAGAGTGCCTTGCGTTCCTCATAGTCCTCATCTCCTCTCTCTTCACGATCATTCCCTTGGACCTGCCGCTTTCTATTCTCATTGTGACCCTGATTGCGCTTCTTGCGCTGTCCGCTTTCTTTTCCATGAGCGAGACGGCCATGATGGCGGCCAACCGCTACAAGCTGAAACATCTGGCGCAAAAAGGCCATCTGGGCGCAAAGCTCGCGCTCGCGCTTCTGGAACACACCGACCGGCTGCTGGGCGTCATCCTGCTGGGCAACAACCTCGTCAATACCGGGGCCGCAACACTGGTGAGCCTCATCGCCATCGAGTTCTTCGGGAGCGACAAGTGGACCCTGGGCGCGGCGACCCTGCTCATCACCTTCATCATCCTCGTTTTCTCCGAAATCACGCCCAAGATCATCGGCGCCGCCTACGCCGACCGGATCAGCCTCATTCTGGGTTTCCTCTTCACGCCGCTCATTCGGGGGCTGTATCCGCTAATCTGGTTCGTGAACCTTTTCGTAGATGTGCTTCTCCGGCTCCTGGGCCTTTCCTTGCGCCCGGCGGCGGACGCGCCCAAGCTCACGCCGGAGGAACTGCGCACCCTGGTCATGGAAAGCCGGGAACTGATCCCGCCCACGCACGGCGCCATCCTCATGAATCTCTTCGATCTGGGCAAGATTGCCGTGGAAGACATCATGACGCCGCGCGGCGCGCTGGAAATCCTAGATCTCGACCTGCCCCGCGACGAAATCCGGGCGCGCATCGAGACAAGTTTCCACGCCCGGCTTCCCGTCTGCCGGGAATCCGTAAGTCAACTTCTGGGCGTCCTGCCTGTTCGCCGGGTCCTGCTCCGGCTGCATGAGGCGGATTTCGGCGAAAAGGAACTCCAGGAACATCTCGTCGAACCCTATTACATCCCCGCCGGAACGCCGCTCTTCGCCCAACTGGGCTTCTTTCAGGAAACCCGCCAGCGCCTGGGCTTCGTAGTAGACGAATACGGGGAAATCCTTGGCCTGGTCACGCTGGAAGACATCATCAAGGAAGTGGTGGGTGAATTCACGACCTCGCTCCCCGGCGCGCCCCGGACACTCGCCTGGGATGCCGAAGACGCCGTGCTCGTGGAAGGCAGTCGTCTCCTCCGGGACCTGAACCGCATGTTGGGGCTGCGCCTGCCGCTGGATGGCCCCAAGACGCTGAACGGCCTGATCCTGGAACGCTTCGAGGATATCCCTGAGGTTGGCGTCAGCCTGAAATTCGGCGAGGTGGCCATTGAGGTCATCCAGACGCAGGACCGCAGCGTCAAGACAGCAAGAATCCAGAGACTTCACTTGCACAACCCACCGTAAACATGCAAAAACCCTGCACTTTCCGGCGGGGAGCACCACTTTTCGCTTTACAAATCCGGGACGGCGTTGCATCATCGAAGCCTATTCACGCAGATTCATGCCGCTTACACATTCATGGACGCACCCGTACAATCGACAACGCTCAGGGGCTTGGCCCGCGCCCTGGTGCAATCCGGCAAGCTCAAGGAAGCTGAGGCGGAGAAATTGCTCGTGCAGGCGGTCGAGAACCAGCGTTCGTTTCCGGAAGAACTGGTGGCGGGCCAGAAGATATCCTCTCTTGATTTGGCGCTTTTCGTCTCCCAGATCTTCGGTATTCCCTTCCTGGACTTGTCCGCCTTCGACGAGAGCTATGTCCCAAAGGAGGTGGTGAATGCCAAGATGATCCGCAAGCACCAGATCGTCCCGCTCTCCAAACGAGGCAACCGCCTGATTATTGCAGTCGTCGATCCGGCCAATGAGTCGGCGCAGGAGGAAATCCGCTTCCAGACCGGCCTTGCCGTTGACCCGATTGTCGTCGATCTCTCCAAGCTCCTCCCCTTTGTCAAGAAACTGGGGGAATCCCTGGGTGAAGCGCTGGAAGTCGATTCGGATGAAGAATTTGCCGATGCCCTTTCCTCAGGTGACGGTGCCCTCGAAACCAACCCGGAAGATGACGAGGAAGACGCGCCTGTCGTCAAGTTTCTGCAAAAAATCTTGCAGGATGGCATCAACGAAGGCGCGTCCGACATCCACTTCGAGCCATACGAGAAGTTCTACCGCATCCGTTTCCGGATTGACGGCGCCCTGAAGGAAGTCACCATGCCGCCCGTGGCGATCAAGGACAAGCTTGCCTCCCGGATCAAGGTGATTTCCCGGCTCGACATCACCGAAAAGCGTGTTCCCCAGGATGGACGGATGAAACTCGTCCTCTCCAAGACACGCGCCATCGATTTCCGGGTGAGCACCTTGCCGACCCTGCATGGCGAAAAGATCGTGATGCGGATCCTTGACCCGACCTCCGCAACACTGGGGATTGAGGCGCTCGGGTATGAGCCGGAGCAAAAGGACGCGCTGATGGATGCCATCCACCGTCCTTACGGCATGATCCTGGTTACGGGTCCGACAGGTTCCGGCAAGACCGTGTCGCTTTATACCTGCCTGAATCTTCTCAATGAGCCGGGCATCAACATTTCCACGGCGGAAGACCCGGCGGAAATCAACCTGGCGGGGATTAACCAGGTCAATGTGGACGACAAGGTTGGGTTGACCTTCGCCTCGGCGCTGCGCGCCTTTCTGCGTCAGGATCCGGATATCATCATGGTCGGTGAAATCCGCGACCTGGAAACGGCGGAAATCGCGGTCAAGGCGGCGCAGACCGGCCACTTGGTGCTCTCCACCCTGCACACCAACGATGCGCCGCAGACCCTTACCCGGCTCATCAACATGGGGGTGCCGCTGTTCAACATCGCCTCCAGTGTGCTTCTCATTACCGCGCAACGTCTGACGCGGCGCTTGTGCACCTGCAAGCAGGCCATTGAGATGCCGCCCAAGAAGGTGCTTCTGGAAGCAGGTTTCAAGGAAGCGGATCTTGATGGTTCCTGGACGCTGTACGGCCCCGGGGGCTGCGACCGCTGCAAGGGGTCAGGCTACAAGGGGCGGGTCGGGATCTACCAGGTCATGCCGGTTTCCGAGGAAATGCAGCGCCTCATCATGAACAACTGTACATCGCTGGATATTGAGGCCCAGGCAAAGCGGGAAGGCGTCAAGAACTTGCGCGAGTCTGGCCTGCTGAAGGTCATGCAGGGCGTGACCTCGCTTGAGGAAGTCCTGGGTTCGACGAATCTCTAATTTTTTCAGAAAGGTGATTGCATCATGGCTATAAGCACCGCAGCGACCCGGAAGGCCCCTGTGAAACCCAAGACGGGAACCATCCGGGAATTTATCTTCCGCTGGGAAGGACGCAGCAAGGACGGCAAGATGGTCGGCGGCGAAATGCGCGGCGCGACCGAGGTTGTTGTTACCTCCCAATTGCGTCGCCAGGGCGTAACCAATATCAAGGTCACCAAGCTGCGCATGCAGAAAGGGCGGAAGATCACCGAGAAGGATGTCACGCTTTTCACCCGACAACTCGCCACCATGCTTCGCTCTGGTGTCCCCTTGTTGCAAGCCTTTGAGATTGTGGGTCGGGGTCATACGAATCCTTCTGTCGGACGGATGATCCTGGATATCCGCGCGGATGTCGAAGCGGGGAATTCTCTCGCGGCGGGTTTCCGGAAATTCCCCCTGTATTTTGACGCCCTTTACTGCAACTTGGTGGAAGCCGGCGAACAGGCGGGTATCTTGGATACTCTTCTGGAGCGCCTCGCGGCCTACAAGGAAAAGATGCTGGCCATCAAAAGCAAAATCAAGTCGGCGCTTTTTTATCCGATTGCAGTCATCATCGTGGCGGCAATCATCACGACGATCATCATGATCTTCGTGATCCCGGCATTCAAGTCCATCTTCGAGAGCTTCGGCGCGGACCTGCCCCTACCGACAGTGATTGTGATCGCCATGTCGGATTTCTTCCGACAGTACTTTTACTTGGTGCTTGGCATTCCTATTGCAACCGTCATATGGTTTTTCTATACCTGGAAGCGTTCGAAAGCGATGCAGATCGCCATGGATCGTCTCCTGCTCAAGGTGCCCATCTTCGGTGAACTTATCAAAAAATCTTCCATCGCACGCTGGAATCGGACACTCTCAACCATGTTTGCAGCAGGGGTGCCACTCGTCGATTCGTTGGAATCCGTCGGCGGCGCGGCTGGGAACAACGTCTTCGAGGTTGCGACAAAGGGGATCAAGAATGCCGTGAGCACTGGCACCAGCCTGACCTTGGCCGTGCAGAACAGCAGGATATTCCCCAATATGGTCGTGCAGATGATCGCCATTGGCGAGGAGTCCGGTACGCTGGAAGGCATGCTCGGCAAGGTGGCGGATTTCTATGAGCAGGAAGTCGATGACATGGTTGCTGGTCTTTCCAGCCTGATGGAACCCATCATCATGGTCGTGCTGGGGACGGTCATCGGCGGCTTGGTGGTCGCCATGTACCTGCCCATCTTCAAGCTGGGAGCCGTGGTTGGCTGACATGCTGGCGGTCGTTGCCGACGCCGGTCTGTTTCCAATCTTCCTGGGGCTGTTGGGTCTGCTCATTGGGAGCTTTCTCAATGTGGTGGTCTATCGCCTGCCCCTGATGATGGAACGGGAGTGGAATGCACAATGCGCCGAATTGCGGGGAGAGGCAGAACCAGAAACAGAGGTCTTCACCCTCTCCCGCCCGCGTTCCCGATGCCCGCACTGCGGGCATCCCATTTCCGCTCTGGAGAACATTCCCGTCCTGAGTTACCTGGCCTTGCGGGGACGCTGCCGGGCTTGTCGCGCCCCGATTTCGCCCCGCTATCCGCTAGTCGAGATTGCCGCCTCGGCGCTGGCCGTCGGTAGTGCTTGGCATTTCGGGTTTGGCTGGCAGGCCGCCGGTGCGGCACTCCTCCTGTGGACCCTGCTTGCCCTCGCGCTCATTGATTTCGATACCCAGTTCCTGCCGGACGAACTCACCCTGCCCCTGCTGTGGGGCGGTCTCCTCTGGAATCTGGATGGGCATTTCGCGCCGCTCTCTGCCGCAGTCATCGGCGCCATGGCCGGATATCTTTCGCTCTGGAGCGTGTATTGGGGCTTCAAGCTCCTGACCGGCAAGGAAGGCATGGGCTATGGCGATTTCAAGCTTCTGGCCGCCTTGGGTGCCTGGATGGGCTGGACCCTGCTGCCGTGCATCATCCTTGTTTCCTCCCTGTTGGGCGCGGTCATTGGCATCAGTCTCATCCTCGCCACCCGCCGCAGCCGCCACATTCCCATCCCCTTCGGGCCATACCTTGCCATCGCCGGAGTGGTTGCGCTTTTTTGGGGAGAAAAGATCAACCACCTCCTCTTCCTTGGGGAAGACCTGGAGCTTCTGTTTTCCTTTGGCTTTTGAAGTGGGCAGGCTTGATTTTTACACGCTAGCCCTCAAATGACGAAAAGGCATCCGTGACTTGATGAAACCAGCACTGCGATGCCTCACGCTCGTACATCCGCAATGTTTTCCTGGAGATTTTCCATGCCCATCTACGAATACCGTTGTTCCGCCTGTGGTTCCCAGAAGGAACACTTGCAAAAGGTGAATGACGCCCCGTTTACGGTCTGCCCGGAGTGCGGGCAGGAAACGTATGCGCGGCTCTTGTCCGTTGCCGGATTTCAATTGAAAGGCAGCGGCTGGTATGCTACTGACTTCAAGAATTCCGCCAAACCACAGAAACCGGCCAGCCCGCCGCCTTGCGCAAGTGGTTCCGGGGAGTGTCCCGCCGGGGGCTGTGCCGCAGGCGATTGATGCCAGGATGTTCCCGTGTTTTCGCTAAAACCCGCCTCGTTCAAACGCTGGTTCATTACTGGTCTGCTGATCTGGATTCCGCTCGTCATTACTGGATGGGTGCTCTACCTGATTATCAGCGTCATGGATCACTCCCTCCTGCTCCTGCCGCAGGCCATCCAGCCCATTTACCTTTTGGGCTTCCATATTCCCGGCGTTGGCACGGTGCTCACGTTTACCGGAATCTTGCTGACTGGTCTCTTGGCGACCAACCTGATCGGCCAGCGGCTCGTGCGAACCTGGGAGCAATTCCTGGCGCGCATTCCGGTGGTGAATTCCCTCTACAATGCCGTGAAACAGGTTTCGGACACCATTCTTTCGCCGGACGGCAACGCCTTTCGCAAGGCGCTGCTGGTGCAATATCCGCGTCCGGGAAGCTGGACGATCGCCTTTCTTACCGGCAAGCCCGGCGGCGATGTCATCCGGCATCTGGACGGCAACTACCTGAGTCTTTACGTGCCGACCACGCCCAATCCCACGTCCGGCTTTTTCCTGATGATGAAGGCTGAGGAAGTCGTGGAACTGGAGATGAGCGTGGATGAGGCTCTGAAATACATCGTTTCCATGGGGGTTGTCCCGCCCGGCGGCAAGTCTGCTGGCGCGCATTCCCCTTCTCTTCCTTCTTCCGGAACTCTTTGATGCGAACCCACTATTGCGGCCAGTTGAATGCCTCCCTTTGCGACCAGATCGTCACCCTTGCCGGTTGGGCGCACCGTCGTCGTGACCACGGCGGCGTCATCTTCCTTGATTTGCGTGACCGTGAGGGGCTGGCGCAAGTCGTCTGTGACCCGGATCGCCCGGAGACGTTTCGCATTGCCGAATCCATCCGCAACGAATTCTGCCTCAAGGTCACAGGCAAGGTGCGCCTGCGGCCTGAGGGGACACAAAATCCCAACCTGGCTTCCGGCGCAATCGAAGTGCTCGCGCAAGAGATCGAGATCCTGAATGCCTCCGTGACGCCGCCTTTCCCGCTGGATGACGAACACCTCTCGGAAACCGTGCGCCTTACCCATCGGGTCATTGACCTGCGGCGACCAGAAATGCAGAAGAATCTCCTGCTGCGTTACCGTGTGGCGCGCACCTTCCGTCGTTTTCTTGACGAACATGGTTTTGTCGACGTGGAAACGCCCATGCTCATCCGGAGCACTCCGGAAGGCGCGCGCGATTATCTTGTGCCTTCCCGTGTACATCCGGGGCAGTTTTTTGCCCTGCCGCAATCGCCGCAGTTGTTCAAGCAACTGCTGATGATTGCGGGCTTTGACCGCTATTACCAGATCGTCAAATGTTTCCGCGACGAGAACCTGCGCTCTGACCGCCAGCCGGAATTTACCCAGGTGGATATCGAGACCTCGTTCATGGACGAGGCAGGGATCATCGGGCTGATGGAGGAACTGATCCGCTTCGTCTTCCGCGAAACCATTGGCGTGGAACTGCCGACTCCCTTCCCGCGCATCTCCTACGCCGAAGCCATGTCCCGCTATGGTTCCGACAAGCCGGACCTGCGCGTTACGCTGGAACTCACGGAACTCACCGATGTGGTGAAGAATGTCGCCTTCAAGGTTTTTTCTGGCCCGGCCAATTCCGGCGGGCGCGTGGCGGCCTTGCGCCTGCCTGGCGGCGCGGCCCTGACCCGTGGCGAAATCGACGAATACACGCGCTTCGTCGGCATTTATGGCGCGAGAGGATTGGCGTACATCAAGGTGAATGACGCCAGTCAACGGAACGAAAACGGCCTGCAATCGCCCATCGTCAAGAATCTCGACGCGGCGGCGCTGGATGCCATCATCGAACGTACTCAGGCGCAATCCGGCGACCTCATTTTCTTCGGCGCGGACAAGGCGAAGATCGTCAATGACGCGCTGGGCGCGTTGCGGGTCAAACTGGGACACGAGAAAGGCCATCTGGATGGCAGGGCATGGGCGCCGGTATGGGTGCTTGATTTCCCCATGTTTGAATACGACGAAGAGGAAAAATGCTGGAGTGCCTGTCACCATCCGTTCACCAGCCCGAAAGAGGAACACATGCCGCTTCTGGCAAGTGATCCCGGACAATGCCTGGCGCGCGCCTATGATCTTGCCCTGAACGGCTGGGAGGTTGGCGGCGGTTCCATCCGCATCCATCGCCCGGAAGTGCAGGAAGCGGTATTCGCGGCCCTGGGCATTGATCCGGAAGAGCAACAAGCCCGCTTTGGTTTTCTGCTTGACGCCCTGCAATATGGCGCGCCGCCACACGGTGGCCTAGCCTTTGGGCTGGATCGCATCGTCACCCTGATGAGCGGCGCGGAATCCATCCGCGATGTCATTGCCTTCCCCAAGACCCAGCGCGCCCAATGTCTCTTGAGTAACGCCCCTTCCTGCGTCGACGAAGAACAATTGCGGGAGTTGCATATCCGACTGCGGCAACAGGGAACAGAGGGTAAAGCAGTAGAGACAAAACCCTTGGTCTGAGGCCAGCCGCCCAATGAAGGTCGAAAAGCGGGCCGGGATTTCAGAAACAATCATTTAGCGCAAAGGAAATGTGATGTTGAAAAAACGAGGGTTCGCATTTTTGATCGTGGCGCTTGTGCCGGTTTTGTGCGTACTCATCGCGGAGATGTCGTACGCGCAAATCCGGCAGGAAACCATCCAGAATCCGGAAACAGCAAGGGATTATTTCGAGCGGGCGCTTGTCTATCAAGGTGCTGGCGATTTTGAAAATGCCGTTGCGGATTATACCCATGCCTTGGTACTGGAGCCGGATCACGCGACCACTTATTACAATCGCGGGCTTGCTCATGCAAGTATGGGAGAGCACCACAAGGCAGTCGATGATTATTCACATGCCATAAAACTCGATCCGGAATACGCGAAAGCCTATGCGGATCGCGGCATATCCTTTTCCAAACTGGGCGATAAACAAAAGGCGATGGCGGATTACAACGCGGCCATTCGCATCGCCCCGGATTATCCCAACGCCTATTGCAATCGCGGCGCTTACTATGCCAATTCCGGCGATATGGAAAATGCTTCGCGGGACGCAAGGAAAGCGTGCGAACTTGGCAATTGCACACTCTTACGGGATATGCGGCGCAGAGGCGAGTTGATCGAGTAAAACAGCAAGATTCATGCAGGTGTTTTACGCCTGGTTGGCGATAACAGGAGGAAATTTCATGAAATCAATGTTTGTGCGCGGCGGCATCCTGCTGGGCATTTTCTGTTTTCTGACAGGCTGCGCCAATATCGCGGCCCCTTTTTGGTATGAGCAAAAATATGGCCTCGTCAGCGGAGAAGGAAAAGTGATTGTCCAGCCCGAGCTTGCATACATAGGCGATTTTGCCGCCAATGGCCTCGCGCTTGCCAAAACCCATGAAAAGCATTATGGCTTCATGGACACAAGCGGTCGACTGGTGATTCAACCGATCTTTGAAGATGTCAACCACGCCGGATTTCTTGGAGGCGCTCTGGCCAGGGTCAAAGCGCAGGGGCAGTGGGGCGATATTGATAGCAAGGGAAATTTTTTCCCCTTGGCAGAAAAAAGGAAGAGCACTGCCCCTGAATCGCTGGCGCGGGATTCTTCCCGAAAAAACAGCCTGAAAAAATTCGAGGAAAACGGTAAATTCGGACTGGTCGATGCCGAAGGGAAAATTCTTGTTCCGCCCCGTTTTGACGCGATTGATTATTTTTCGTCAGCCGGATTTGCCACCTTCAGGGAAAATCGGAAAAGAGGTCTCATCAATGACAAGGCAGAAATCCTGATTTCCCCTGAATTTGACGGCATCGCAACATTCTACGGGATTTCATCCTGGGCGAAAAAAGATGGTCGGCAAGGTCATATTGATCAGCAAGGAAGATTCGTTTTCCAATATTCGGAAGCCTGCGGAACCGCAACGATTGTTGACCGCTGGAATAGAATCATCTGGCCGCCGCTGAGCAGGGCGCAAATTTGCGCGGAATCCCAAAAATTATCCGTCAATCAGGCCAAAATTGGAGACACTCTTCATGTTTGCGTGGAAGTTCCTTCTACAAGGCCGGACGCCCTGTGTACCATCCGGCTTGTAGATTCCCGTGAAGATGAAATTCTGGTAGAGTATCTGGAAGCCTGCACAAGCCAGTATAAACCAAGCGATCAAAGCTGGCAGCTCAAGAGGAAAGTGATGCCCCCGGAAAAACGCGCCAGTTGCGAACGGAGAAAAACATTTTCTTTTTCTCGCTGACGCATGCTGTATAAATGCCCCATGCACGAAAGGAAATCCTGTGGGAATTCTTGATTTTTTGCGCCGCCCCGCCACCGTTGAACGCACTCCGGAAAAACAGCCTGCCGGAGCGCCAGACGCGCCGTCGGAGGGCAAATACTATGGGGATCTGGCAAAGACCGGGGTGCTTGTCGAACTTTTTACCGCGCCTTATGAGCAACGGGATGAGGCGTGGGTTGCCGCCTTTTTCGCCCGTGCCGGGCAAGCCAGTTTTTGCTGTGAAGCGCCCCAGGTCATCACGGGGCCGGACAACTTTTCCTATGTCCGCCTGACCCTGCCCGAACTCAACCGGCCTTTTACCTGCTATGTGATCGAACACATGATTCCCCAGTTCATCCTGCAAAAGGGCTTGGGCGTTGTCATCAACCCGGACAAGGAGCAACCGGACTGGGTATTCTCATACGGCGATCTGGTCAATTACCATCTCTACGGAGCCTTCGACGCCCGCGATGATCGTTTCGACGTCGGCTTGCTTGAAGAAGAAACCATTCACTTTCAGGAACAAGTGCAACAGGCGACCCTTCCCCGCAGATTCTGCCGCCGGAAACCCGTCAGGTTCTGCGCCGTTTTTTTGAACGAGCAGGCGTTCCGGCGAAAGTCATGCTGATGTCGCGCAATCCCGACGAAAAGACCGGAAGAAAAGGCGGGCTTTCACTGGTTTTCCCTTTTAAGCCAGATTCCTTCAATACCCGAGAGGAATATGAATATTTCTGTGAATCCCTCGGCTGGTTTCTGCCGCGCCACTATTCAGTCATCAGCAAGGCGGAAGACGAGGGCTTTTTCGATCTTTGATCGTGTTGCCGCAACATAAAGCGCGCGAAATGACTGTGGAGGATAGCGTTTGCGTCATGCTTTCCCGCGCTGCCCCGTTCATTCGGGAGCGACGCATGACTGTTTTCGGCCTGTTCCTCCCAAATGTATAAACGTCCCGTCTCCGTCCTCGTCGTCATTCATACGCCGGATTTGCAAATGCTGCTCCTGGAGCGCGTCCTGCATCCCGGTTATTGGCAGTCTGTCACCGGCAGTCTGGAAACAGGGGAAACGCCCGCCGAAGCCGCCTTGCGCGAAGTGGCCGAAGAAACCGGCATTATCGTGCCGCCACAGCAATTCCGCGACTGGCAACAGTGTTGGGAATATGAAATCTTTCCCGAATGGCGCGATCGGTACGCGCCGGGCGTTACCCGCAACACCGAACACGTGTTCTCGCTGCAACTCCCTGCCCGTGTGGAGATCCGCCTTGCCCCGGACGAACATCGCGCCTTTTGCTGGCTGCCCGCCAAGGAAGCCGCGACACGCTGCTTCTCCCCCAGCAACCAGCGCGCAATCCTCACCCTGCCGGAAATCCTGCGGGGGACAATGCCGCAACAAACGGAAAATTCCCTTCCCCCGGAAGCGTGAGAAGGAAAAAACAGGGAGCACCCGAACCTACCAGCTTTCTCCCAGCCCAAGGCGGTTCAGGACTTCGTGGCGCAGGTTGGCGAGGATCGGGTCGCCGCGGTGGCGGGGATAGGGGCGGTCAATCGGAATTTGCGCGAGGATGCTTGCCGGGCGGGGACTGAAGATCACAATCCGCTGGGCAAGGAACAGGGCTTCCTCGACATCATGCGTGACCAGCAGCACGGAGAAGCCGTTCTTCTGCCACAGGGAGAGAATCTCGCCCTGCATTTCCATCCGGGTGAGCGAATCGAGCTTGCCCAGGGGTTCGTCGAGGATGAGCAGCTGCGGCTGGTTGATGAGCGCCCGCGCCAAGGCAGCGCGCTGGGCCATGCCGCCCGAGAGCTGGTGCGGATAGACATGGGCGAAGGATTCCAGCCCCACCTTGCAGAGCGCCTCGTCCACCCGCGCCTTTTCCTGCTTCAGGACGCCACGGGCCTCCAGCCCCAGCGCCACGTTCTGCCACACCGTGCGCCAGGGAAAGAGGGTCGGATCCTGGAAGACCACGATGCGCGAAGGATCGGGATGATCGATGGGCGCGCCGTCCTGGGTAATCGTCCCGGCGCTCGCGCGCTCCAGCCCGGCGACAAGGCGCAGGAGCGTCGATTTGCCGCAACCGCTGGGGCCGAGCAAGGCAACGAATTCGCCGGGCGCGATGGCAAGGCTCACGTCGCGCAACACATCAAGGCGGCTCGCCGGGGCATCGAAGGCATGGCACACTTGATCCAGAACGATTCCGCTTGTCCCGTGGAAGGGGGCTTTTTCCGCGTCTTCCTGCGGGAACGTGCTTGGGGAATCCGCCCGGAGCGTATTTGCCTTCACCATTTGACGATGCCCTTCTGCCAGACGAGCATGCGGTCGCGCACGGCGAAGAGGAGCGAGATGAGGCCGGAGAAGAGGAAAGTCATGAGGATCAGGGCGGCGTACATCTTCACATAGTCGGCATAGCCCTTCGCCCATTCGAGATACCAGCCCAGCCCGGACTTGACGCCCATCATCTCCGCGACGATCAACACCACGAAGGAGCCGCCCAATCCCATGAACAATCCCACGAACACCTGCGGCAGCGCGGCGGGAATGGCGACGCGGAAAATGAGGAAGCGTTCGGAAGCGCCCAGGGTGCGGGCGACATCATAGTAGGCCTTGTTTACGCTGGCGATGCCCGACCAGGAGAGGATGGCCACCGGAAAGCCCGTGGCGAGCGCGATCAGGAAGACGGAAGCCGAATGGCTGGAAGGAAAGAAGAAAAAGGCGATCGGCAAGAGCGCCGTGGGCGGCAGGGGGCCGAGAAAGCGCAGGAAGGGATGCAGCCAGTAATTGATGCGCTGCGACCAGCCAATGGCGACGCCTATCGTGAATCCCGTCAGTGCGCCCCAAAGGATGCCTTCCAGCAGCAGTTTGATGGAATTCCAGGCGCTGTCCGCCAGTCGGGCATAGTCGTCGCGGTAGGCTTCGATGAGGCTGGAAGGCGGCGCGAAGAAGGGCGGCGCGAGCGCGCCCGTCTTGGCGGTCAGGATTTCCCACAGGGCAAGGAACAGGGGCAGGACGATGAGCCAGGGCGCGAAATGGCGAAAGCCCGCGTTGATCCGTTCGATTACGCGCGGCAGGCTGGAAAAACTGGCGGTGATCGCAAGCAGCAGCCAGAAGGCGGCCAGGGTCAATGCCCCCGCGCCGAATTCCCGTGTGCAAGGCCATTCTTCGGCAAAGCCCGACGGTTTGTCCGGCCAGAACAGCGTGATCGCGCCCAAAAGCCCCCATGCCGCGACCGGCAAGAGGCCAAAGGCGTAGAACCGTGTCCTGCGGACGGCGGTACTGCGGACGGCGGCATTGCAAACGGCAATGTCCCCGCTCCCCGCCTTGGCGCGCGGCGTTTCCGCTGGCTTGTCCAGCGCGACGCTGGAAGTGTTCATTTCAGATTCCTCCTGGTTTGTCCTGGCGGCGACTACGCGGACGACAATTGCCTTGCCAGCGAAAGCGCCGCATGGACTGCCGCAAGATCGCCCCTTCCTCGAAGGGCAAGCGCCGTCTGCAGGACACGCTACAGTACCTTGACGAAGACGTGGTCGGCGTATTTCTTTGGATCGGTGCTGGCCTTGAGGACGCCCAGATCCTTGAAATCATTGGCGTAGTAGATGATTTCGTCGCGCAGGTCCGCGCCAACAGGGTGATGGTGCAGGGTCAGCGTCTTGTAGAGGCTCTTCAGGTCTTCGAGCGGCAGGTTCGTGGTGTATTTGAGGAAGATTTTCGCGCTCTCGTCGATGTTGCCGCTCGCCCACTCATAGGCTTCGACGAGCGAACGGGCCAGGGCCGTGGCGACCGGGCGCCGGTCGCGCGCCAGCTTGCCGCCGACGCCGACCACGCAGCAAACCTTGTCGTGATACTGGCCGCTGGCGTTAGAAGCCAGTTCCACGAAGCCGCCCTTGCTGTCCCGCTCGATCTTGAAGGCGATGGGATCGGTTTCCGCCACCGCGTGGATTTCTCCCTTTTCCGCCGCCAGCCCCAGGAGATCGCGCGGATAGACCTTCCAGGTGATTTCCCGTTCCGGATCAATGCCGTTCTTTTTCAGATAGACGCTGAAGAAATGCCGGGCGGGCGCGTCCATGCCCTGCACGCCGATGGTCTTCCCTTTCAGGTCGGCGAGTTTTGTGATGTTGGCGGGCCTGTAGCCGATGAGCCGCATGCAGCCGCCATGCAGTCCGGCGATGATCTTCACGTCGAAGCCGGATTCCAGCGGTTTCAGCCAGCGATGGATCATGCCCACCGCCGCGTCCGCCTTGCCGGTAGCGAGCGATTCCAGAAGCTGGTCGGTGGAGCCGCCATAGTTGATGAGCGAAACGTCGAGGCCGTGCTTTGCGAAAATGCCGGTTTCCTTGGCAACGGCGACCGGCGTGAGGCAAAAGGAAGTCTGGTTCCAGGCAAACTGCAAGGGCACGAGGGCCTTGGCGGGCGCGGGGGCCTGTTGCGCCAGGACATTGCCGCCCAGCGCCAAGAAGGGCGCGGCTACGGCAACCGCTCCCGCCGCGCGCAACAGGGCGCGCTTCGAGGCATCAACGGGAAGTTCCGGACGGGAATCATGGGAATCGAACATGGATTTTCTCCTGAAAAGATGGA
>JAISLJ010000162.1 GCA_031290955.1 Zoogloeaceae bacterium
GAGACCGTTTTCATCCCGGCCAGCACGGATGATCTTCTGGTCTATCCCGAACCGGAAACGGATTTTGCGACCGGCGCGCCTGAATCCGGCGCAGAAACCACCCTGCCGGAAACGTTCGATTTCCCCATCTCCGAACCCGATGGGGAAACGGCCCCAGTGGAAGAAACGGCATTCGTGGAAACGCTCCCCTTGATTGGCCTGCCCGAAGAAACGCCAGAAACCGGGACGTTTTGAGTGATTCCCGCGCCGCCGCCCCGTGGGGAGCAATGACGAGGCAAACGCCTGCGGAAACATCGCAAACCGCCAAACCTTCGTCATTGCGAGGGCCGAAGGCCCGTGGCAATCCACACACCTTTTCCGCAACACGGATGCCCAAGGGAAGGCAAGCGGCGGCGCGGACGGGGAGGGCATCGCACAGATAAACGCCGGTGGATTGCCGCGCCGCTTCGCTCCTCGCAATGACGACAAAGTGGGGGCGGCTTCATCCCCAGACAAATGGCATGGTCGAACGCTTCAATGGTCGCATCGGCGAGCTTTGCCAGCAAACCCGCTTAGGAGCGCTACCAAACGACATGGCGCACCAAATTTGTGCGTCGGTGGCGATTTTTGCCCGGTGACGGTGCGTTGCGCGGAATCTTTCCCGCGTGGTTTTTCCTTGTGGCACAATGCGTGCCCGTGGCGCGACGACTGGCACACTTTCTGCTGTCAGGGCGCGCTGTAGTTTCACTCATTTGCCGGGATCGCCCGGCGTTCGTTTAGGAGATTTTGCAAGATGGCTACCGCTCAGGACGTTCTGAAAACCATCCAGGAGAATGACGTCAAGTTCGTCGATTTCCGTTTTACCGATACCCGCGGCAAGGAGCAGCACGTTGGTGTGCCTGCCCGATACGTGGATGAAGAGAAGTTCGAAAGCGGTCACGCCTTCGATGGCTCCTCCATTGCCGGATGGAAGGGCATCCAGGCTTCCGACATGTTGCTGCTGCCGGACCCTGACACCGCCTTCATCGACCCCTTCTACGAGGAATCCACGCTCGTGATTACCTGCGATGTGGTGGATCCCACCGACGGTCGCGGCTATGACCGTGATCCCCGTTCCATCGCCAAGCGCGCCGAGGCCTATCTCAAGTCTTCCGGCCAAGGGGATGCCGCCTACTTCGGCCCGGAACCCGAATTCTTCATCTTCGATTCCGTGGAGTGGAAGACCGACATGTCCGGCTCCTACGTGAAGATCACTTCCGAGGAAGCCGCATGGGCCTCTGGCGACAAGTTCGAGGGCGGCAACATCGGCCACCGGCCCGCCGTCAAGGGCGGCTATTTCCCCGTGCCGCCGGTTGATTCCCTGAACGATGTCCGCGCCGCCATCTGCCTCGCGCTGGAACAGTGCGGCGTTGAAGCGGAAGTGCATCACCACGAAGTTGCCTCTGCCGGACAAAACGAGATCGGCACCCGCTTCAATACTCTGGTGCGTCGCGCCGACTGGACACAGGTGCTGAAGTACGTGGTGCACAACGTTTCCCACCAGTATGGCAAGACCGCAACTTTCATGCCCAAGCCCATTGTCGGCGACAATGGTTCCGGCATGCACGTGCACCAATCCGTCTGGAAGGATGGCAAAAATCTCTTTGCGGGCAACGGCTATGCCGGGCTTTCCGAATTCGCGCTCCACTACATCGGCGGCATCATCAAGCATGCCCGGGCGCTGAACGCCATCACCAATCCCGGCACCAACTCCTACAAGCGTCTGGTGCCCGGCTTTGAAGCGCCGGTGAAACTCGCCTATTCCGCGAAGAACCGCTCCGCTTCCATCCGTGTGCCCTTCGTTTCCGGCGACAAGGCCCGTCGCATCGAAACCCGCTTTCCGGACCCGATCGCCAACCCGTACCTGTGCTTTGCCGCGCTCCTCATGGCGGGCCTGGACGGCGTGCAAAACAAGATTCATCCCGGTGATCCCGCCGACAAGAATCTCTACGACTTGCCGCCGGAAGAGGATGCCAAGATTCCGACCGTCTGCTCCAGCCTCGATCAGGCGCTGGAATATCTGGACAAGGATCGTGAATTCCTGACCCGCGGCGGCGTTTTCTCCAATGATTGGATCGACGCCTACATCGCGCTGAAGATGGAAGAAGTCACCCGGCTCCGGCTGACGACGCACCCGGTCGAGTTTGAACTGTATTATTCCTGTTGATTCCGCGTTTCCGGAATCCCAAAAAGGGCCGCAAGGCCCTTTTTCAATGCGTTCGGTTTTCCAGCCCGACGGTCATCAGGGCACAAGCGTCGCGCGCAGTCGCTTGAAGAGTGTATCAATCTTGGGCGTGGCGCTCTCCGCTTCCGGGCAGGGCGCGCGGCTGTTTTGGTGGCGCAGGAAGGATTCTTCGATCGCGGCCTTGAAGATTTCGTCGTACCCAATGTCGCGCTTGGCGCTCAGGACAACATCCAGTTCCGTGCGAATGCGCTCCAGGATGGCCTCCTGACGGCAAGCCAGGGCGACGCCATTGATGTCCCCCAGCGCCCGGACTTCCTCGCTGCCCGGCAACGGGGCGGCCAGAATGGCGCTGGAGAAGGCCAGCATGAAAACCGGAACGAACCATTGCTTTTTCATCATGTTTCCTCGTGTGCCATGAAAGGAGCATCTGATTATAGACGCATTTGATCGCCGCTGGGTAAAAATCCCGCGTTTTGCGGCGCAGGACATTTTTCTTATGCCGGTTTGCGACAGCGACCATCCTTGAACGGCCCGGCGACGCGCCGCCAACCCTCGCCCAGTGCCGCCTGCGAGCAGATACGGCTGCCGTCCGCCTTGCTCATCCAGAGCCAATACAGGGCGGGCGCGGCCCCGGCCTTGCCCCCGAAGGGCGGGGAAAAGAGGAAAAAAAGCGCCAAGCAGAAGCGCGCAATCCAGGATTTCATCTCAAATAAACGCAGTGTGAATTGAAACATGGCAACGCTTTCAGGAACGCGAACAGGCATCATGATAAAACGGCTTGGACATCAGGTGTGATCTTGCTAGACTCTCTCGCGTTTCCGCTCACATTTTTTGGAGAATTGATGATGAAAACGATCCTGTCGACCAGCCTCCTGGCAAACGTATTGCTCGTGCTCCCCGTTGGCGCGCAGCAGGTCTACAAATGCGTCGATGCCGAAGAGCACGTGACCTACTCCAACGTAGTCAAACCGGGCAGCAAGAACTGTAATCCGATCACGCTGGAGCCGGAATCCGTGCTTCCCGCGCCCGCCCGGCCACGCGCCGCCTCCAACCCGACGCCCGCCAATTTCCCCTCGGTGAGTTCCGCCGAACAGAGCGCCCGGGACAATGATAGCCGCGTCATCCTGGCGCAGGAACTGGAACGAGAGCAAAAGGCTCTGGAGCAGGCGCGCAAGGAACTGGAAGAACAGCGCGCGCGGAATCCGGGCGACATGAAGGACCCGAAGATCCTTGACCGCCTGCAACCTTACGAGGAACGGGTGGCCCAGCATGAGCGCAACATCCAGGCGCTGAACAAGGAAATCGGCAACCAGCGCTAGGTATGCCTCCCACCGCGCGCCGCCCGCAGGAACCCGCAGGACAATCGTCATCCGCAACGCAAGCGCCGCCCGCAGGGCAATTGCTGTCCGCAGGCCCCTTTGCGGGGCTGGATTATCTTGCTTCCGCAGTCATGCTTCTGGATGCGGCGCAGCAGGTGCGTTATGCCAACAGCGCCGCCCAGAATCTTCTGGCGGTGACAGGGCAATCGCTGCGTGGTCGTCCGTTTGGCAAGGTGGTACGCGCCAGCGCCACGCTTGAGGCCGCGCTCGCCAATGCCGTGGCCAATGGCTGGAGCTACACGGGGCAAAACGTGGAGATTCGCCGGGACGACCATGATATCCTGCACCTGAACTGCACCGTGACGCCCATCCAGTGCGCGGAAGCGCCGGAAATCTGCATGCTCATGGAGTTGCAGCCCATTGACCAGCAATTGAAAGTGAGCCGGGAAGAACGGCTGATCGGACAGCAACAGGCCAATCGGGAACTGATCCGCAACCTGGCGCACGAGATCAAGAATCCCCTGGGCGGTATCCGCGGGGCGGCGCAACTTCTGGAACGCGAACTCAACAATCCCGCCCTGAAGGAATACACCCAGGTCATCATCGCCGAAGCCGACCGCCTGCAAAACCTGATGCAACGTCTTTTGTCGCCGCACCGGGGCAACATGCAACCGGCCCCCGTCAATATCCACGACATCCTGGAGCGGGTGCGCAGTCTTTTGCTGCTCGAATCCCCGGAGGGCCTCGCCATCCGCCGCGATTACGATGCCAGCCTCCCGGAACTGTTGGGAGACCGCGAGCAATTGATCCAGGTCTTCCTCAACATTGCGCGCAACGCGGCGCAGGCGCTGGAGGGCCGGGGGGAGATCATCTTCCGGACGCGCGCGGCGCGGCAGGTAACGCTTGTCAAGCGGCGCTTCCGGCTGGCCATTGATGTGATGATCATCGACAATGGCCCGGGCATTCCCGAAACCTTCCTGGAGCGCATGTTCTACCCGCTCGTCTCCGGTCGCCCGGACGGCACAGGACTGGGCCTCACGCTGGCGCAAAGTTTCGTCCAGCAGCATCAAGGGGTGATCGAGTGTTCGAGCCGTCCGGGCCATACCGCCTTCCTGGCGCGGCTGCCGACCGACCCTTTTGAGAAACAGGCATGATTCCTGCAAAGCATTCCGCCATGAAACCCATCTGGATTATCGACGATGACCGCTCTATTCGCTGGGTGTTGGAAAAGACGCTGACGCGGGAAGAAATCCCCTTCCGGAGCTTCGTCTCCGGCGACGAGGCGCTGGAGGCTCTGGCGCGAGAGACGCCACAGGTGCTGCTTTCCGATATCCGCATGCCGGGCACGTCCGGGCTGGAAGTTCTGAAAGCCGTGAAGGCACGCGCGCCGCAAACGCCGGTCATCATCATGACCGCCTATTCCGACCTGGAATCGGCGGTCGCGGCCTTTGAGGGCGGTGCGTTTGAATACCTGCCCAAGCCTTTCGATGTCGATCAGGCCGTGGAACTCATCCGCCGGGCCATCGACGAGAGCACGCACCAGAGCGGTGCGTCACAGGAAGAGCCGTTGATGCCGGAAATCCTGGGGCAAGCCCCGGCGATGCAAAATGTCTTCCGCGCCATCGGACGCCTGTCGCAATCCCACGCGACGGTACTCATCACCGGGGAATCCGGTTCCGGCAAGGAGCTGGTCGCCCATGCCCTGCACCGGCACAGTCTGCGCAAGAACGCAGCTTTCATCGCCATCAACACGGCGGCGATCCCGAAGGATTTGCTGGAATCCGAATTGTTCGGCCACGAGCGCGGCGCGTTTACCGGCGCGCAGGCGCAGCATCGCGGCCGCTTCGAGCAGGCCGAGAGCGGCACCCTGTTCCTGGACGAGATCGGGGACATGCCATCGGAACTGCAAACCCGGCTGCTGCGCGTGCTCTCTGACGGGCACTTCTATCGCATCGGCGGCCACACTCCGATCAAAGCCAACGTGCGCGTCATCGCGGCGACGCATCAGGATCTGGAAAAGCGCGTGCGGGATGGCCTCTTCCGCGAAGACCTGTTCCACCGCCTGAATGTGATCCGCATCCGCCTGCCGGCGCTGCGGGAACGGCGGGAAGATATCCCCCTGCTCGCCCGGCATTTTTTGCAAAAGAGCGCGCAGGAACTGGGCTGCGAACCCAAGCGGTTTTCCGAGAGCGCGCTGCGCTATCTTGCCGGGCTGGAATTCAGCGGCAATGTGCGGCAACTGGAAAATATATGCCACTGGATCACGGTCATGGCGCCGGGCCAGCAGGTGGAAATCGCCGACTTGCCGCCCGACCTGAAAGATGGCCCGGCACAGTCCCAAAGCCTCCGCTGGGAGCGCGTACTGGCGCGGGAGGTCGACCAGATGCTTGCTGCTTCCACGCCGAACGTACACGCGACGCTTGTCCAGACGCTTGAACGGGTCCTGATCACCCGTGCCCTCGCCCACACCGGCGGCCGCCGCATCGAAGCCGCCCAAGCCCTCGCCATCGGCCGCAACACAATTACACGCAAGATACAGGAACTGGGGCTGGGGCTGGAAGGGCAGAATTCGTAAACCGGGCAGGAACCAGAATCAGGAACAGGATGTCGACCATAACGCCTTCAGAGGAGCGCTTTATGAACCCCGTCCGCTCGTCGCCGAAACGCTGGTACACACCCGCGACGGGGAATATGATCACATGAAACTAGACATATGGAAATCCCTGCAAACTCGCTGTTGCAAGATTCTCCATGTTCACAGGAAAGTGGGGATCGGATCAGGGTAGTGAAGAATTGCCTTCCGCAGGGCCGGATGTTCGCAGGAGCTGGATTTCGCCTTCACCGAAGCGACGGGCGGCACGGGAGGCGGATTCTATGCCTTCCTCGTAGCGCAGTACCCGGTAATCGTCATAGCCCGCGGCTTGGGCGATGCGGCGCGCGTTGCGGCGGAACAGGTATTGGGCCTCACCTTCGCCACCCGTGTGAAAGCGTTTCAGGGTGAGCTGCATCCGGAAGACTTCCTCGCTTACGCGCGTGGTTTCGATTTCCCAATTGGGCGCGAGCGGGTCGTAAATCACATAGGCCAAGCCCAGCAGGATCAGGTCGGAACTGCTCGGCAGCAAGAGTTTGTAGACTGCGCCCGCGATGGCGGCATCCTGCGCGAGTTCCCCGGCGGCCCTGGAATCTTGCGCGCTTTCCTGAATGCGTTCGGAGGTGGCGCAGGCAAAGAGGCAGCAGGAGAGGAAGAGCGCGCCGCCCACAGTTTTTGCGGCGCGGAAGAGGGGACGGATGGCGTTTGGCATGGTTTGGGCCTAGCTATTGCGCGTAGACAAAGTCGCCGGGGCTGACTTCCAGTTTCTCCGGCGCTTCGTGCAGTTCGGCAATCGAGAAGGCGGGATACACGGCGCGGATCAGCACGGTAGCGCGTACCTGCTTTTCCTGCCCCAACAGACGGGGAGACAGATCAAACACCGGCGGCTGGCGCAGGACGTGTAGGGTCATGGTGTCGCCGGAACTGATCCGGGATTCCGCCCCCGCGTCGAGTTGCAAGAGACGCCCGTCCACCTTCATGACCCGAGCGATGAACGGCAGGCAACTCGCCTGCGCGCCCGCCCAATGGGCGATGTCTTCAATCAGGGCAGTCCATTTTTGCCCGATCAGGGTCTTGCGAAACGCGCGTGTGCCGATGGTGGGCGCGTTGAAAATGGAAAAAACGTCGCCGGACCAGGGAGAAGAACCGGCTACTTCCGTTTGAAAATGGCGTCGCGCCAAAACCGCACCGTTCGCGCCATCATGCAGGAAGGCTTCGATCTCGATGGCGCGCTCGTGGCGGCGCAGGGTTTTTTCCAGACCGAATTCGCGGTAAACGCCGGAGAGCACATATTGCGCCTGCCGCGCTCGCGCCAGCGCGACGAGCGGCATTTCGCGGCTGCCTGCGGGCAGATGCTGGATCGGTGCACGGGCAGGCGAAACGTAGGGAAAGGTCGTTCCTTCAAATACGGCGAGCACGTGCCCGTCGCGCCCCAGCGCCCGCGCCAGCTCCGTGGCGGTCAGCGCCTCGATGCGCTGTTGATTGACACGCGGCAGCAGGCGACCATCCTGTTCCGCCAGCAATTGTTCCGGGAATTCAAAGGCAAAACCCGTGACCAGCAAACGGTTGATGTAGGGTTGTCCGCAGGCAGGCGCGTCATTCGCCTTGCCTTGCGCGTGCGCGGATGCGCCGCCTTGCGAGGACGCGCAGGCAGCAACCTGCACCTTGAGCGTGACGATCAATTCTTCCCCGTCCACGTGCTCCGTCAAGGGCTGGCTGGCTTCTGTGCAGCCGGAAGCATTGACCTGTACGGATTCAAAGGCCCGGCCTTCCTGAATCTGCAACTGGGCGCGAACCTGGGCCGAATGTGCTTGCGCTGCCTGCGCCAGGGCGCGTCGCGTCGCCTGTTCGCGCGCGGCGGCAATGCCCTCCGCGCCGATCAGCGCCCGGCCTTCCACCACCACTTCGTCCGCCCGCGCCGTCGCCACCGGGAAAAACGCGCCGGACAGGAGGCAGAGAAGCAGCCCCAACGCCCTGTTTACAAAAGGCATGATGATTTACGGCGAGGTGTAGATCACACTGGGCGCGACAACGGGCGCGGAGATGACGCCCGGACTGGAATGCGGCGTCGGGAATTGCGTTGTGCAAAGCGATGAGAGCCGCACACATTCGGCAAAATCCGGCGGCAGGGTGAGTTCAACCGTCGCCTCGAAATTACCGTCGCCAATTGCCGTCATGTTGACGACATGCGCGCCGCGAATAAAACTGTCGACATAGGTGCGCACACTGTCGTTCTGGACGGCGAACGCCGATACCGCCGTACTGCCCCAAACCCGAAAACCGTGCACCTTTTCGGCGAGATTCCGATAGGCATCGACCTGCGCGGCGCGCATGGCCATCAGCTTTTGCTGGCCCGCCGTGTATTGGGCATAGCTGGTCTGGCTGCCGTAACCAACCGCCAGGAATTTGAGGGGCGCTTCTACCGCGCCCAGTCCAGGGGACAGCGGTTGCACGGGAGCAACGGCTGTCACCACAATGGGCGTGACGGCGACCGGCTCTGTTTCGTTTACGCAGCCATGAGCGCATCGTGGCCGGACGCAGCAGGAATCGTGGGCGCATCCGGAAAGAGCCGCCAGCAGGAAGACGGGAAACAGGCGGAAAAGGGTAGCGCGGCGCAGCGTGCCCACGGAAAGAAAGGTTTTCAATGTCATGATTCCACGATGCTCCATATAGGTTGTATTCATCAGGGTTGTATTCATCCGCACAGGAATTGGCGAATGGTCGCCGCAATCCATCCGGACAGGCGGCCCGATCACGGGGCGAAACATGGACGCTTCATCTTGTTCCTGCGCGGTGGCGCATTATAACCCAGTCATTCCTGTATGGAGGCGTGTTGCAGCCCAGTGTAGCCCAGTGCCTGTGTGCCGATTGTGGCAAGCAATGCGTCACAAGGCAAAACATGACCGCTCACAAAATCAGGGCATAAAAAAACAGGAACCGGGAAATCCCTGGTTCCTGTCCTTCTGTTGGGGGAGGCGAATCTTTGGGCGGCGGCTTTCAATCCGCCAGTTCGCCGCCGATGATGCCACCCAGGATTGCCCCGGCTGCCGTGGAAGCGGCGCGACCATGATGGCCCCGACCAAGCTGGTTGCCGACCACGCCACCCACGACTGCGCCCAGCACCTGTCCGCTGGCGCGGTTGCTGTTGGTGTAGTAGCGGGGCGCGGGCTGCACATAGACGGGCTGCGTATCCCGATACACGACCACGGGTTCCTCATAGACAACGGTCGGCGCGCTGCGGTAAACCACCGTTGGCGCGGCGCGGCGATAGACAACACGGGGCGGCGCGGCACGGAGGCGGTTGGAGCGGTACGACGAGGAATGGGAGGAATGCCGCTCGACATGGTGGCGGCTATTGCTGCTGTAGTAAGAATCCGCCAGGGCACTGCCGCTGGCGATGGCAAGCCCCAGAACGAGTGGGGCGACAAGCTTGTAGTTCATGATGATTCCTTTCGATGGAAAATCGCAAAAGTGGAAAACCTGCAAGCGTTACTGTAGCGGATTCCTTCCGGAATTGCTGTGTAATTTTGCGAGAAAATTGTAAAAAGATGTTATGGCCCTTGGACACAGGCAAACGCACTCTATCCTGTCGAGTCGCGCCTGTTCTCCGGCCAGTTGGTCGAAATCGGCGTCCGGCTCGGCATAGGCGGCATAGAGGGTTTCGAGCTTTTGCTGCCCCCGCAAGCCCGCCCGGCGCAAACGCGCCCCACAAATCGTTCTCTCGCCCCTTGGGGGCTGTACAGTGGGGAAAAGGGGATGAAAAGACGTATCACCCGCAGAAAAGGGATGCGGGTTGCCACGGGCCTTTGGTCATCGCTTGTGACGAAACTTTGGGCGTTTGTTTCGTTCCTGCAACGTCATCTCATCACGACCATGCTGCCCGTCCCGTCCTTGCAAGCACAGCGCGGCAATCCGGAAAGCAAGCGTGGCGCGAAGCGGCGCTGGTTTTTTCGCCCGCAGCTCCCCGGCATCTGCTTCCCGGAACGGCTACACCTTGAACAGGCCGACGGTCTGGGTGACTTCGCGGGCCAGTTGATCCAGGCGTTGCGCGCCGACGGCGGTTTCCTCGGCGGCGGCGTTGTTTTCGTCCGTCATTTGGGCGATGCTTTCCATGTGCCGGGCGATGTCTTGGCTCGCGCTGCTTTGTTCCTTCAGGGCTTCGGAAATCTCGGCCACGGCCTGGAAGACCTTGCTTGCGCCCGCGCGGATTTCCTGGATGTGCTGGCCCGCGTTCTTCGCCAAACTCTGGCCGGATTCCACCTGCTCGACAACCCGCGCCATTTCGGCCACGGCCTCGTTGGCGGAAACCTGCATCTTGCCGATCATGGTGCTGATGTCGCCGGTGGATTGCGCGGTGCGTTCGGCGAGTTTGCGCACTTCATCGGCCACCACGGCGAAGCCGCGTCCCTGTTCGCCAGCGCGCGCCGCTTCAATGGCGGCGTTCAGGGCGAGAAGATTGGTCTGGTCGGCCACTTCCTTGATGACCTGCACCACGGAGGAAATCTGCTGCGACTCGCTGCCCAGCGCCTGGATAACCTTTGAGGCCTGGTCTACGGTCTGGGCGATCATGCCCATTTCGGCGGTCGTTTTCTCGATGATGGCGCAGCCCTGACCAGAAACCTCCTCCGCCGTGTGCGTGACATTCTGGGCATCGCTTGCGCTGTTCGAGACTGTGCTGATGCTCACCGTCATTTCCTCGATGGAGGCCGCCATCGCGGCAGTGGAACTCGACTGGTTGGCGGAACTGGTCGCTACCTGTTGCGCGGCGGTGGAAAGCGATTCCACGGCGCTGTGCACATCGACCATGCGCGACTGGATCGTATTGAGCGATTGTTGCAGTTTCGTCATCATGCCGTTGAATGCCGTGACCATTTCGCCCACTTCATTCCTGGCCTGGTAATTCACACGCAAACACAGGTTGTTTTCCGCCGCAATGCGCAACATGGCGGAGCGTGTTTCCTCAATGGGATTCATCACCGAACGCAGGACTGAAATTCCCAGAATTCCCTCGCCAATCACGGCGATGACCAGAATGACCAATTCGACCACAATTGCGCGGGAGGCGGTCATTTCTGCGGAAGTCGCTGCGGATTCAACCTGCTGGTCGTTGAATTCGATCAGGTCATCCAGCGCCTTCTTGACCTTGATCGTGATATCGTGCCATTCCTTGATTTCTCTCTGGAACTGCCCATGCATGGCGCGCAATTTTTCGGCGTCCGGATTCTGGAGTTGCAACGCGATCTGCGCATCGATCTTGTTGTCGTACTCCAGCCATTCCTGCCAGTGCGCCATGAAATTATTCCAGAGTTTCCTGCCCACTTCATCGGTTGTCGGCAAGGCAGAAAAGGCATCAATCGTTTCTTGGGTTTTCTTGTTGGTGACCAGTTTCGATTGATACACCTGCTTCAATTCGGAGACCTGGCTCTCCAGAGGCATTTCCTGTTTGGAAATGATTTCATAAACGTGACGAATGCGATTGGTCACGTTTTCATTCAGGCGCAGGAGATGGATGATCTTGGGCATTCGGACATCCTTGATTTCCCCGACGGCCTCGCGTTCCTCGCTGATGCCGAAGATTCCGGTCAGGCCGATTGCCAGCATGACCACCAATGCCGCTCCCAGGAGGAGCATGATATTCGTCTTGATCTTCATGGGGAGACCCTTTCTCTGTCTGGTGAATCCGGTTCAGGATCGCCCGGAGGTTCCGCTTCTCGTGGCCGAAATCCCCCTGGACAAGTTCGTTCATTCTAACACCGAAACGAGGATTCGGAAGTCCGGATTGTCCCGTCGATTCCCCGGAATGCGGACTTCATTGGCTCTTCCTGATTCCCGCATGATGCGCATTGTTTCCATGACGAATTGCAAATGGAAGAGAAGGCCACGAATGCATCATGCGGAGAAAATTTTATCCGCTGCAATCCATCAGAAAAGGAAAATTTCATTCGTATCGAGCGATTCAAAAGAAGAAATTTTATCCGGGTTCGGCGACCAGATAATACTGTTTCTTCCGTCATGCTTTCAAAATCATTTCATCCCGGATGGAATTCATTTTGCGACAAATGCGAGCGCGGCAGGAGCGGGGGAATTCGCGTTTTTCGTCGGGCATCATGGCGCGTCATGGCGTGTGCCGATCTGGATGCTATACTCCATTTTCCACGCAGGGGCATGCTTGCGCGGTTTCGTGTGTTTTGAGAAAAGGAAGGAGATGCGCAGTATGGATGGAAACCTGGAATGCCGGGAACAAGCGCCCCGGAATCTTCGCATTGCCGGGATTCAGATGGTTTCCGGGCCGGATGTTCCCGAAAACCTGGCGGCGGCTTCCCGGTTGCTGGATGCAGCGGTGCATGCGGGCGCGGGCGCGGTGCTCTTCCCGGAATTCTTCCCCGTTTTTGGAACGGGGCGCGTGCCGAGAGCCCTGTGGGAGCCATTGGGGCGCGGGCCGATTCAGGATTGGCTCCGGGAACAGGCGAGCGCGCGCGGCATCTGGATTTTTTCCGGCTCGCTCCCGATTGCCGCGCCGGACGCGCCACGGCCCTGCAATACCCTGCTGGCGATTGATCCGCATGGCAATTGCGTTGCGCGTTACGACAAAATCCACCTCTTCGCCTTCGCGCAGGGAAAAGAGCGCCATGACGAAGCCGATTTCATCCATGCGGGCGAGAGACCCGTGGCGCTGGAAACGCCGTTTGGTCGAGTGGGCTTTTCCATCTGCTACGATATCCGCTTTCCGGAACTCTACCGCCAGCTTGGTCGCCTTGATCTGATCCTGCTCCCGGCAGCCTTCACGGAACCCACGGGCCGCGCCCACTGGCAAATCCTCCTGCGCGCCCGCGCCATCGAAAACCAGTGTTACCTCCTCGCCGCCGCGCAGGGGGGCCGCCATGCCAATGATCGCCTGACGCACGGTCACAGCATGGTCATTGATCCCTGGGGCGAGATTCTGGATTGCAAGGGCAAGGGCGAAGGCATCGTGCTCGCGGAACTGGATCACGCCCGCATTGCCCAGGTGCGCCGGGAACTGCCCGCCCTCGAACATCGCCGTCTTGTGGATGGCAGTCTTGTGGATGGCAATGCGCCTGCCGCTGCACCGGCCTTCACGCGCACATGATCGCTTGCTCCGGATTCCTTGCTGTTCAGCGTTTGTCTGCTTCGGGCAGGGCTTCCAGTTGTTCCTGGATTTCCAGCCAGCGGTTTTCGGCTTGGGCGAGGGTGGCGGCGATTTCTTGTTGACGCTGGTGCAGGCGGAGGATTTCCTGCCGGTCGGCGTCGGGCGCGTACAGCGCGGGGGCGGCCAGTTCCGCCAGCAGCGTTTGCGCCGCCCCGGTGAGACGCTCGATTTCCTCTTCCAGCGCCGCCAATTCCTTCTCAAGCGTGCGGCGGATGCGCAGAAGTTCCTTGTCCTGCGCACGGTCATTTTTTCGTGAGCGGCCTTGTTTCGCGCCGCCCGCAGGGCCGTCTGCAAGAAAATTGCTGCCCGCAGGGCTGTTGCGGTGTTGGGTGAGCCAGTTGGCGTAGTCTTCCAGGTCGCCCGCGAATGGCGCGACGCTGCCGTTGCCGACCAGCCAGAATTCATCCACGACGCTGCGCAGGAGATGGCGGTCGTGCGAGACGAGCACGATGCCGCCGCTGTAATCCTGCAAGGCGAAGGCCAGTGCTGCGCGCATTTCCAGATCCAGATGGTTGGTGGGTTCATCAAGGAGGAAGAGGTTGGGGGCACGGCGGATCAGGAGCGCGAGGACGAGGCGGGATTTCTCGCCGCCGGAAAAATCCCGCACGACGCGGCTTGCCATCTCGCCCGGAAAGCCGAAGCCGCCCAGGTAATCGCGCAATTCCTGCTCCCGCGCCTCCGGTGCTTCGCGCTGGAGGTGCTGGAGCGGTGTTTCCTCCGGGCGCAGGGTTTCCAGTTGATGCTGCGCGAAATAACCGATGGAAAGGTTCCGGGCTTCCCGTCGCTCGCCTTCTCGGAGCGGCAATTCGCGGGCGAGGAGCTTGATGAAGGTGGATTTGCCCGCGCCGTTGGGGCCAAGAAGGCCGATGCGGCAACCGGGACGCAAGGTGATGGTCAGGCGCGTGAGCAGCGCCGTGCCGCCATGCCCCGCCGCGCCCCCGGCAAGTTCGAGGAGCGGATCGGGCAGGGTTTTCGGCGGGGGAAAGGCAAACGAGAAGGGCGAATCAACATGGGCGGCGGCCACGGTTTCCATACGGGCCAGCGCCTTGATGCGGCTTTGCGCCTGCCGCGCCTTGCTCGCCTTGGCCCGGAAACGCTCAATAAAACTGTGCAGATGCGCGACCCTGCGTTCCTGCGCGGCGCGGGCCGCTGCCTCGTTCGCCAGGCGCTCGGCGCGGCGGCGCTCGTAATCGGAATAGTCGCCGCGATGCAGTTGCAGGCGTCCCTGCTCGATTGCCATGACGTGGTTGACCACCGCATCCAGGAAATCGCGGTCGTGCGAGACGAGGATCAGGACGGAACGCGCATTCTTGAGCCAGTCTTCCAGCCAGAGCACGGCATCCAGGTCAAGGTGGTTGGTCGGCTCATCCAGGAGGAGGACATCGGCGCGGCGAAAGAGCGCCCGGGCAAGGTTGAGACGCACCCGCCAACCGCCGGAGAATTCGGCCACGGGCCGGGAGAAATCACGCTCGTCGAAACCCAGTCCGGCAAGGATGCGGGCGCTGCGGGCGCGGGCGGAATAGCCGTCGATCTCCTCGTAGCGGGCAAAGAGCCGGGCAAGGCGCGCGCCATCCTGCATGCTTTCGGCGGCGCGCATTTCCGCTTCCAGCGCGAAGAATTCCGGATCACCCGCCAGCACGAAATCCCACGCCGGATCGGGGAGGGCGGGCGTCTCCTGGCGGACGCGGGCAAGCGTCCAGTGGGGCGGCAGGAGGCAGGCGCCGCGTTCCGGCTCCAGTTCCCCGGCGATGAGGGAAAGAAGGCTGGATTTGCCCGTCCCGTTCGCGCCCACGAGGCCCACCCGCCAGCCCGGATGCAGTTGCAGGGTTGCCCCTTCCAGCAGAAGATGCCCGGCGCGAGCCAGCGCCAGTTGCCTGAATTCGATCATGCGAATGTCACGAATATTACCAAAACGCGGCATTATACTGGTCGCGCATGCGGGCGCTGGTGGTTTACCATATTGGCCTGCGCGTTTTCTGCCAGCAAGAAGCGGGAATCTCGCGGCAAGGGAATCAAGGTCAACGCAAGCGAGGAGGAATTCGACCCATGAAACAGCAATCCCCGTCCCATCCTGGTCGTGCCGCAATCAGGAAGCGCCTCCGGCCCCTGCGGGCGCTCGCCTTCCTGCCCCTGTTGGCGCTCGCCGCTGCCGCGCTGGCTGAGGAAGCGGCGCTTTCCCCGGAAGGCCAGGCGGCGCTGGCACAGGGCGAGGTTCTGCAACGCGAAGCCGAACGCCTGCGCGAGACCTCCGAGCGGCAACTGGAGGAGGAAAAAGCCCAGTGCGCCCGCAAGATTCTGGAGAACGATTGCCTGGAACGGGCGCGGAACCGGCATCTGGAAGTGGTGCGCGAATCCCGCCGCCTGCATGAGGAGGGTTTGCAATTGGAATACGCGGCGCGTCTGGAGGAACGCGCCAACAAGGAGACTGCCCGCCAAGCCGAAGCCGCCCGCCAAGCCGAAGCCCTGCCGCAACGCCAGGAGCAGGCCGAAGCCCGACGCCGACAAAAGGAAGCGGAGCAGGAAAAAAAGCGGGCCAAAAAGGAAGAAGCTGCCCGGAAAGGCACGGCGCGCAAAACCAAACAACGCCGCGCGCGTAAAATGCCTGCGAACGGCAAGGAGGGCGGCTGAGGGCGTGGCAATCCATCGGCCTTCATTTGTGCGATGTCCTTCCCGTCCGCGCCGCCGCCTGCTTCTCTCTCCCCCGCTGGGCGGGGAGAGTGCCCCGGCAGGGGCGAGAGAGCAACCGTGTTCGCAGTCAAGTATTTTGTGCGGTCAGTGTTGATGAAGTTTTTGGTCTATCGTCTTCTGGAATGTTCTCCTTTCTGCGCG
>JAISLJ010000163.1 GCA_031290955.1 Zoogloeaceae bacterium
CATTGATCCCAGAGACGCATGTCTTCCGGCCATTGCAGGATCGCCTTGAAGCGCGCCACGCGCCAGAGCGGGTTGGCCAGCGTCCGCGAGAGCACGGAATCATAATGCAGGATGGTTCCGATATACACGACATCGTACTTGTCGCCCGCGCCGCCCAGGGGCATTACCGTCTTCGAGAGCCATGAATTCAGCTTGTCGCGTTGTTCAGGGTTACGCACCGCCTCGTCGTTTTCGATGTCGTCCAGGACGCACAAATCCGGGCGATACGGCCCATGCCGCAGGCCGCGCAGCTTCTTCCCTGACCCCGCCACCTGCACCTTCGCGCCGCCTTTGGTGACGATCGTCCCCGCCTGCCAGACGCGGCCTTGCCCGCAGCCTTCCGGGAAATCCATTGAGAGACGCACATTGAATTCAAGCTCCGCCTTGATGGCCTCCAGCATCGGATACGCCTGGTCAATGGAATCCATGACGATGACCGGATACCGCTTGCGCCCGGTCAAGAGGCACCAGAGCACGAAGAGCTGCGAGACCAGCGTGGACTTGGCCTCGCCACGCGGCGCGGCAATGGCGTCCTGCTCGCTCTTGCCGGAATTGACGATCTCCGGCAGGCGGGCAAACAGGTAGCGATGCAGGGCGGATCGGTGCGGCGACCTGACATAATGCGGGAAGTAGGTCTCGACGAAGAAGCCGTAATCCGCCATTGCCCGCTCGCGCCGGACGCGGATGGCGGCGGGCGAACCATCCAGCCCGGTGACTTCGGCCTCGATCCGCTGGCGCAGGGAGGCCGAGAGCGCGGAGAGGCTCTTTAAAAAATCGCGGCGCGAGGTGGCGGTCATTCGAGCGACCCTGCCGCGTTTTTTTTCATGAAACGCCGCCTTAATGCGCGATTCATTACACATTCTTCATCAAAGTCTTGTCTTTCGTTTTCCCGGAGAATATCCACCAACGATGCCTGCATGATTTTCTGACGATTCCATTCTCTGGCGCGGGCTTTTGCCACTGCCGCCTGAAACGCTGACATGCTGCCGTATTCGTCGGCAATCAATTGAATGAGCGCCGCCATTGCGCCCTCGCGCCCCGGCCACACGCCAAAACAGACGAGGGTTCCTGTCTCGCTATCCGAGACAGACCAGATGCCGCGCCTGGCCTGTCTCCAATACAGGGATTCATGGAGCACCAAGCCGTCAAACAACAATTCCCCATAGATATACCTTTGCACTGAAAACATGACTTTGGTCTTGCCTGGTTTGTTCATGATGCATTTCCTCCAAATTGTTGCCGCCGCGCCAGATAGACGCGCCTTGCTTCCTCGCGGTGTTTCCCGATAAGGAACGGCGCGTGTTTGTCGGCCATTTGCCGCAATTCCGCCAGCGTCGCCGCTCGCTTCGCGTCAGCGCGAAAATTGGCGAGGTGGATTTCCGAGACCAGCGGCGTCGCGCAAAATCCATCCCGCATGACCCCATGATAAAGACCTTCCGCCGGAGGCGGCATGGCGCAAGGCTTCGGCAGGCTGCTCATCGCTAGAACAGCTTCGCCTGCGCGTCATCGTCGGGCAAGACGACGGGCAGGTTCAGCCGCTGCTCGATCTGGCGGCCCGTTTTGTTGTAGCGAACGCCCAGGTCAAAAATGGCTTTCCGGTGCGAAACGCCCTGGCGGGTCATGGCGTCGTATTCCTCGACCAGGCGGCTCTGGAAATATTGTTTCAATGCCCGCTCGCATTTCGGGATATACAATTCGCATCCGCCGTAATGCCGGACAATCGCGTTGGCCGCCGCCATTCCGGTTAGCCCCGCCAGATCCATGAAACGCATCTCGCCGTCCTCGCGGGTGCGCTCGGACATCTTCGGCACCGGCCAGTGCTGCCCGCCCCAGGCCGAAATGAGCCGCGCCGCCGCCGTGATCCCGGCGACGAAGACCAGTTCCTTCGCCGTTTCCGGGAAGGCGGGCAAGCGGGAAAGGCGGGCGAGCAGGGCGGCATCCATGATGACGTATTACCGTTTTTTCTGGCGGGCGATGTAAACGGCCATCGCCTGCACCAGCGTTGCCAGTTCCGCGCCGGAGACGAGTTCCAGCGGCACAGCCGCGCCGCCCGCCGGGATGCCGCGCATCTGCCGGACGATGCCTTCCACCCATGCCTTCGGGATCACCGGCACGGGCGGGGTTTGCAGGCCGCCAATGGTTTCCGCCAGACGAAAAATCTTCTTCAGGAGCGGCTGTTTTTCCTTCGGTTGCGAAAAAACAAACTTCCATTCTTCCGGGGTTCCCGACGGGACTTCGGCGCGGGATTTACGTTTGTCCGGCGCGGCATCCGATGATTGCTGCAAATGCCAGAGGATTTGTTTCGCGACCTTCAGCGTTAAATCCTTGCTCGAACCGACCCCGGCGATGCGCCGCATCATGGCGCGGCGGGTGTCATCGTCGATTCCCTGTTTCGCGCATTCTGCGCGGATGCCAGCGAGGATTTTTTGCCGAGCGGCGGCAGGGGTGATGCTGGCGTAATGGGCGTAACTCATGATGCTTCCTCCAGCAAGGCTTCCTTGACGCGGGTTGAGAAGGCGGAGAGCGCGGCGGTGGCGGCATCATCGTCCTCGCCCGCTTCCTGTACGCCGGGGACGAAATAGACGCCGCCCGCGCCCAGCCGCGCAAGTTGCCGGATTGCCCGGCGCAGTTTCCCGCCCGCCCCTAGCGCGAAGGGCAGGGTTCCAGCGGGCGACTTTCCCGCCGGGCGAAAGACGATCACGCCATTCCGGCAGACGCAGGCCACCATTTTCTTGTCATTCATGATGCCGCCTCCGTTTCCGTCGCGTCCTTCAACAGCGCGTCGACCAGCTTGTCGACTTCGCTATCCACGGGCTTGATGATGATTTGATCGCCGGTATCGACCACGCGGCAGCCGATCCTTTTCAATTCCGACACGTCCAACTGGTTGATCGCCTCTTTCAGCGGCTTTGCCGTCCAGCGGATCAAGTCCTCGGCCTGGTCGGGCAGATGCTTCTGGATCGCGGCGACCACGGCGTTGGCGTCATCCCAGACGATGCCGCCCTTGCCCTTCTGGTATCCCAACCGGATGCCGTGCAAGGTCAATGTCCTGGGCTTCGTGAAAAGCTCAGGCGCGGATTCGACTAACGCGAAGAGTTGGTCGTGATGCTCGGCGGCGCGGGCGACGGCGCGCTTGATGTCGCCCAACGCCCGGCGTTTCATCTCCTCGATGCCCGCTGTGAGACTGGCGACGATGTCAGAGAGATTTTCCCGCGCGTCGGCGTAGAGCTTGGCGCGGCGTTCGATTTCAGCAAGTGTGGTCATGTCATTTCCCTTTCATGATTGCGTTGGATTACAAGAAAACATGGAAGTCATCCAATAACGCGCCATCGCGGCGTTGCTGGTTGCGGCACTTCTGGCAGATGCGATTGCCGGAATGCTCCGACAAGAAGGTCTCGCCGCATGACAGGCACTTGCGCGGGCGGCAGACGTTTTGCGCAACCGGGATGAACTTGGGTTGTCCCTTGCGCCGCAACCCAAGGCGCGACAGTTGCCGGATTACGCAACTCTCCGATCTGCCAAGCTCGGCCATGATGTCCTGGATGTAGAGGCCGC
>JAISLJ010000164.1 GCA_031290955.1 Zoogloeaceae bacterium
AATGCTGTTCGCGCTAATGCTGTTCACAGGGCGCACTCCTTTCCCGTCTCTTCCATCGCAAACAGATCACGCTCGACAGGGCATAGCTGGCGGCGAACCATGTCGCAATACGCTGGCGCAATGTCAATGCCAATCGAGTTGCGCCGCATTCTTTGCGCCACAAGGAGCGTTGTGCCGGAACCCATGAAAGGATCGAGCACTGTGTCGTTTTCCTGGGTAAACAGCTTGATGAACCATTCCGGCAAGGCTTCGGGAAAAGCGGCGCTGTGCTCCTTGTTGCCGCATTCCGTCGCCAGGAGCAGGACATTGGTCGGATAGGCCTTGTCCCTTGTCAGCCAGTTGGAAATGTTTTTTCCAAAGCCGCTGCCGACTTTTGAATTGTCCCGGATTTTGTCCGTCTCCGAGAGATTTTTCAGGCGGCTGTTGGCCCAATCCCCCATCGGCACCATCACGGCTTCCTGGTACATGTGGAATTTTCGGCTTTTGTTGAATTGCAGGAGCCGCTCCCATGCGTCACGAAAACGGTTGGGCCATTTGCCGGGATAGCAATTCTTCTTGTGCCAGATGAATTCTTCCGTCCACAGCCATCCCTGCCTGCGCATGGCGAGAATCAATTCCATGACATAGGTGCTGCGCTCGCCCGCAACCACCTTTTCCTTGATGTTCAGGATGAAGGTTCCCGTGGGTTTCAATACCCGCAGCAATTGTTCCGAAATGGGCAGGAACCATTGCACATATTCTTCTGGCCGAATGCCGCCATAGATGTTTTTTCTCTGGTCCGCGTAGGGCGGGGAAGTAACGATGAGATCCACGGAATGGTCTGCAATGCGCGCAAGACATTCCCTGCTGTCGCCAGAGTGGATATCGGTCTGGATTCCCATATCGTCAAAACCATCCGCTGTACGGGGAAAGGTCTGCTGAAGCATAAAACCCTTTCCCCGTTTTCCCGGATTGCCTCAAATCCCCAACACCAGTCTGGCTGGGTCTTCCAGGGCTTCCTTGATGCGCACCAGGCCCAGGACGGCTTCGCGGCCGTCGATGATGCGGTGGTCGTAGGAGAGCGCCAGGTAGTTGATCGGGCGGATGACGATCTGGCCATTTTCCACGACCGGGCGATCCTTGGTGGCATGGATGCCGAGAATCGCCGATTGCGGCGGATTGATAATGGGCGTGGAAAAGAGCGAGCCGAAGATGCCGCCGTTGGAAATGGAAAATGTGCCTCCCGTCAATTCCTCAATCGACAAGCGTCCTTCCTTCGCCTTGGCGCCGAATTCGGCGATCTGTTTTTCGATCTCGGCCACCGAAAGCTCGGAAGTATTCCGCAGGATGGGCACCACCAGCCCGCGTGGCGAGCCGACCGCAATGCCGATATCCACATAGCCGTGATAGACAATATCATTGCCATCGACAGAAGCGTTCAGGATGGGGAATTCCTCCAGCGCGGCGCAGGCGGCCTTGACGAAGAAACCCATGAAGCCCAGCCGGACGCCGTGCTTCTTCTCGAACTTCTCGCCATATTGTTTCCGCAGCGCAATGACCGGCCCCATGTTCACCTCGTTGAAGGTGGTCAGGATGGCGTTCTCGTTCTTGGACTGGATGAGCCGCTCGGCAATGCGGGCGCGCAGGCGGTTCATCGGCACGCGCTGCTCGATGCGCTCGCCCAACGCCACCAGCGGCGGAGCCGCCCTGGACGGCGCGGCGGCAGGTTTTCCCGGCGCGGGCGTCTGCGCGGCCAGGGCATCTTCCTTGGTGACACGTCCGCCACGTCCCGTTCCGCTTACCGCGGCGGCGGGAATTCCCTTCTCCTCCAGAATCTTGCGCGCGGCAGGGCTGGCGGCGGCAGGGGCGGCTGTTGTCGCGGGCGCGGTGGCTTCCGCCAGGGAGGAGGATGCCCCGGCTGTCGCCACGGCGGTGGTGTCGATGCGGGCGATCAGTTCTTCGGAGAGCACCGTCTCGCCATCACCCTTCAGGATTTCCACCAGCACGCCAGCGTCTCCTGCCGGAACTTCCAGCACCACCTTGTCCGTCTCGATGTCGACCAGCACTTCGTCGCGCTGGACGGCTTCGCCCACTTTCTTCTTCCAGTTCGCCAGCGTCCCCTCAGAGACGGATTCGGAAAACTGCGGTACCTTGACTTCAATAATCATTGTTGACTCCAGAAAATCAGTAATCGATCTTGCCCAGCGCGGAAGCGATCAGCGCCTTGGCCTGTTCGTTGAATTTGGCGAGGTAGCCCACCGCCGGCGAAGCCGAGGCCGGACGCGACACCAGAAGCAGATTCTGCTTGTCCCCCAGCGAGCGCACAAGATGCTGACGGGAAGAAAACCAGTACCAGGCGCCCTGGTTGCGCGGCTCTTCCTGGCACCAGACCACCTCACTCACATTGGGATATTTCGCAAGTTCCGCCACGAAGGATTTTTCCGGGAAGGGATAGAGCTGCTCAATGCGCACGATGGCAATGTGCCGCAAATCCCCGGCGCGGCGAGCCGCCAGCAATTCGTAATAGACCTTGCCGGAGCAGAGCACGACGCGCGTCACTCCCTGGGGTTCCAGCGCGTCCACGTCGCCGATCACCCGCTGGAATTCGCCATTGGCCAGTTCCTCCAGGGTCGAGACGGCTTCCTTGTGGCGGAGGAGCGACTTGGGCGACATGACAATCAGTGGTTTCCGCTGTTTCCGCAAGGTCTGGCGACGCAGGAGGTGGAAGATTTGTGCCGGTGTGGTCGGCACGCAGACTTCCATGTTCATCTCGGCGCACAACTGCATGTAACGCTCAAGCCTGGCTGAAGAATGCTCCGGCCCTGCGCCTTCCTGACCGTGCGGCAGCAGCATGACCAGACCGCAGCCCCGGCCCCACTTGGCTTCGCCGGAAGAGATGAACTGGTCGATCACCACCTGTGCGCCATTGGCGAAGTCGCCAAACTGCGCTTCCCAGACCACGAGTTCGTTTGGCTCGGCGGAGGCGTAGCCGTACTCGAAGGCCAGCACGCCTTCCTCGGAAAGCACGGAATCAAAGCACTGAAAACCGCCCTGCTGTTCCTGCAAGCAGGCGAGGGGATGATAGGTGCCCTCGCCGCGCTGCTGCCGGTTCTGGTCGTGAAAGGCGGCATGGCGGTGAAAGAAGGTGCCGCGCCCCACATCCTCACCGGAAATGCGGATGCCATAGCCCTCGGAGAGCAAGGTCGCATAGGCAAGGTTTTCCGCCATGCCCCAGTCGAAGGGCAGTTTTCCCTGCCCCATGGCGCGGCGGTCCTCGACGATCTTTTTTACGCGCGGATGCAGGACAAAGCCTTCCGGCAGCGTGGTGAGCCGTTCGGACAGGCGCTGGAGTTCCTGCACCGGCACACGGGTATCCCAGGTTTCGATGTAGGACTTGGCAAGATAGGGTTTCCAGCCCTTGGCATGTTCGCGCGTGTAGTTGGAAAGCACGGGATTGTGCAGGAGTTCACCGCGATCCAGATGCTCGCGGTAATCCTGGATCATTTTCTCCGGCTCATCGGGCGCAAGCGTGCCTTCGGCCACCAGCCGATCCGCGTACACCTGGCGGGTGCCGGGATGGGCGTGAATTTTCCGGTACATCAGGGGCTGCGTCACCATCGGCTCGTCCTGCTCGTTGTGGCCCAGCTTCCGGAAGCAATAGATGTCAATCACCACATCGCGTCCGAATTCCTGGCGGAAATCCACGGCCAGCTTGGTGGCGAGCGCCACGGCCTCCACGTCGTCGCCATTGACGTGGAAGATCGGCGCCTCAGCCATTTTGAAGATTTCCGTGCAATAGTGACCGGAACGATAGTCACGCGGATCGGAGGTGGTAAAGCCGATCTGGTTATTCACGATGATGTGGATCGTGCCGCCGGTGCCGTAGCCGCGCGTCTGGGCAAAATTGAGCATTTCCTGATTGACGCCCTGCCCGGCTACGGCGGAATCGCCGTGGATCAGGAGCGGCACAATCTTCTTCTTGCCCTCTTCGCCGTAACGCAGTTGCCGCGCATAGACGGAACCTTCCACCACCGGATTGATGATTTCCAGATGCGAGGGATTGAAGGCCAGCACCAGATGCACCGACCCGCCGGGCGTGCCGACATCGGAAGAATAGCCCAGGTGATATTTCACGTCGCCTGCCGAAAGATCAGCGGCTTTCTTGCCCTCGAATTCGGCAAACAGCAGGCTGGGCGATTTGCCCAGAATGTTGGCGAGCACGTTCAAGCGTCCGCGGTGCGCCATGCCGATGACGATCTCCTGCACTCCGCGCACACCCGCGACCCGCACCAGTTCATCCATCGAAGCGATCAGCGATTCGCCGCCTTCGAGCGAAAAACGTTTCTGCCCGACATATTTGGTATGCAGGTAGCGCTCCAGGGTTTCGGCGGCGGTGACGCGCTCCAGCAGGCGCTTCTTGTCCTCCCGGCTGAAAACGCCACGCGAGCGAATGGGTTCCAGACGTTCCTGGATCCAGCGTTTTTCGCGCGTCTCCGTCATGTACATGTATTCAACGCCGATGGAGCCGCAAAAGGTTTCGCGCAGGGCTTCCAGAATCCTGGCAAGCGGCGCGTGTTCCGTGCCGATCTGCAGCGAACCCGTGTGGAACAGGCGGTTCATGTCGGCATCGACAAGGTGGTGGTGTGCTGGATCCAGTTCTGGAATACTCGCCCGCTCAAGGCGTTTCAGGGGGTCAAGATCAGCACGGCGGTTGCCCATGAAGCGGTAGGCGTTGATGAGTTGCAACACCGCCACCTGCTTGCCGTCATCCGCCGCCGGGGCCGCCTTCTGCCGGAATCCCCGCTGCCCGTGCTTGGCAAAGGCGGCGATGATGGGACCATGCGCCACTTCCTGCATGGCGGAGCCGGTTTCCCGCGCCAGCTGGTCAAAATACGCCCGCCAGGCTTCCGGTACCTGCGCCGGATCGTCCAGATAGCGTTCATACAATTCTTCGACAAAGGGCGCGTTGCCGCCGAAGAATGGCGTCGTTTCAAGTTTTTGTCGCATTGTTCTACTCCAGAGGAGCATCGTTTTTCAGAAGAAAAAAAGCGGCGCGTCCATGCCTGCGCCGCTTTTTCCGGGGTCAACGTTTGGCAAGCGGCGGCACATCGCGCCGTGCCGCGCCGATGTAGAGTTGCCGCGGACGCCCGATCTTGTATTCGGGGTCGGTGAGCATTTCCTCCCACTGCGCCATCCAGCCCGCCGTGCGCGCCAGCGCGAAGATGCAGGTAAACATGGAGGTGGGAATGCCAATCG
>JAISLJ010000165.1 GCA_031290955.1 Zoogloeaceae bacterium
GAGGAATTCTGGCAACAGCCCCGGAATTACGCAACCCTGGAATCGTTCGTGGCCGAGGGTCACGAGGAGATTCATGACGCGGTTGTCGCCAACGGCGAGGCGGGGCTGCCCTGGGCGGATGGCGTAGCCGCCGCAGAACTCATCTGGATTTTTGGCGAACAGGTGGGCGACGAAACATCGTTCCTTTCGCCGCTGCTCGCCAGCCTGCCTGCCGCGACGCGGGCGACGATCATCGCCAATCTAGACAGCAACAACCCGTGGCAACACGGCATGGATGCGGCCACGGCGCTCTCGGTGGTCGCGGCGGCGGGCATCAACCTGACCATCAGCAAGACCGCGCCGCTCTGGGAGGTGTCCTCCGTGCCTTTCTTCTACGAGAAGACGGAATGGTATGGCGAAATTTCCGTGACCCAGCCGGTGCTCTATGCGTTCATGGTGGATGACAAGAGCTTCACCCTGGTCATCGGGCGGACGATGACAGCGGCTGCCCTGGCGGGCTATTCCGGCAGTCTGGTTGCCACGATCCGGGAATCCATCCTCGCGGGCCAGCAGTGGCACACGAACCTGTCTGCCCAACAGGTGCGCGATGTATGGGAAAAAGATGGCGCGACCAATCCGAATTATCAATATCCGAATTATCTGCCCCCTGGTGAAATCCGCGATGCAATTGTCGAGGAGAAAAAACGGCGCACGGTCTGGAACAACATCCGCAAGGCGTTGCTCGCGGGCCGGGCATGGGATTACTACCTCTATTCCGCATCGGACAAGACATACGCCAAAAGTATCTGGGGCGAGGACGCCGCCTACTACACGCTCGCCAATTTCCCGGAAGACCTGAATCTGGATTTCCTCACGTATGGCATTGGCGACCCGGACGAACTGCGCCTCCAGTACCTGATCAGGAGCGGTTTTAACGTGACCGAAATGGATTTGCCCATCCCCACGGATCGCTACTTCGTTGCCCTCGGCATGGGCACGACCCTGGACCCGGACGGCGGCGAAGCGTACATCCTCACGCCCGGCGCGGGCGTTGGCGGGGAAGGCGGCGCAGCGCCGGTGCAGCGCATCTGGACAAAGGATATCTGGATCGACGATGACCACAACCGGGAACCCTATGTGACCGACGAGGTCATCTGGAACAAGCACGATTTGCCGCGCTCCGGGAACTTCAATTGGGCAAAGCCGAAGGTGAAGAACAAGCCGTGGATCATCCCGGCGCACATCTGGTCGGACGAAGATTCCGCAGATGAAAAGGCGATGGCGGGCATTCTGCCGCACATTGAATTCACCATGAATTTCGTGAGTCCGTTCCAGGTTGCAAGCGGCGTCTCGCTCGCCGAGGGGCGGGTGGTGTTTCACATGGGCATGGACACGGAAGCGCATGCCGTCAGTACAGGCGCATTCATCCTGCGCATGAACGACGTGCCGCTCACGTCTTCGGGCGCGTGAGTCCTGGCGGACGGCAATGAAAAACCCTTCCACCTTTACCGTCATTGCGAGGCGCGTAGCGCCGCCGGTTTTACCCTCGCCCCCTTGGGGGGAGAGGGTGGCCCGAAGGGCCGGGAGAGGGAGCCGTTCCATGCGGAGCAGAGCGACGCTCATTTCTTCCACCCTTTCCGCAATGCGACCGCCCAAAGAAAAATATGCGGCGACAAGCGCCGGAAGGTGGACGCCCTCTCCTGCCCCTGCCGGGGCACCCTCCCCCGCCAAGCGGGGGAGGGAAAGGCAAGCGGCGGCGCACCTTTTACCCTCGCCCCCTTGGGGGGAGAGGGTGGCCCGAAGGGCCGGGAGAGGGAGCCGTTCCATGCGGAGCAACGGCGCTACGCGCCTCGCAATGACGAAAGTCTGGGAGTAAACCATGCCGATTAAATGGGGCCAGATCTACGCCACCAAGCCCGGAACAGGCGGATGGAATGCGGAAGGCGGCGGCGATGATCCCGGCGGCGACGGCGAGACGCCCCCCAGCAGCGCCGGACGCTGGGCGGCGGCAGGGGATGTTGATCTTTTGCTCGAAATCGAACTCACGCCCGTGGCCGAAAGCACGCCGGAAGAACCCGTCATCACGCCGCCGCCCGGCTCGCCGCCGGTGGTTGCGCCGCCGGGCTTCCCGGAGCCGCCGCCAAAACCAACGCCGCCAACACCGCCGGGGCCGGGGCCGGGGCCAGGGCCGGGGCCCGATCCGGGCGAGGGCGGCATCGTCACATTGCCGGAAGTCCCGGAAAAGCTCTGGCGCGGCGTCATCACGCTGGAGGGCGAGGACGTTTCCGATTACACCATCGGCGAAATCGAAATCCGCGCTGCCGAAGGCGCGGCGCGCATCGCCAGTTTCACCCTGCTCCTGCCCCCGGAAACCATTCTTTCGCTCGCCGCCTGGTCCGGCCTCACGGTGACGATTGATTATTGCGAGTTCCAAGCGGGCCAGGTGGCGAGCTACAGTCGCCTCTTTACCGGCGTGGTCGACAGCATTGAATACGATCCCAACACCCGGCAAATCGGCGTGCTGGCAACCGACGACCTGCGCGCCGAGATCGACGCCATGACGGACGAGCAGGTTGATGAACTCACCGAAGGGCGCTGGCATTCCAACATCTTCGAGGCCGCGAAGAGCCACGGCCATCAACGCGCCGAGGATCGCATGAGCACCCGCGCCGCGAGTCTCGATCTGGATGTCTGGCGCACACCGCGCGTCACGCCCTGGGCGCAGGCAAACGATGACGCCGAATTTAACGACGACGAGATCGAGGATGGCTCCCTCTCCATCGCCTTTGCCGAACGATCCAGCCTCATCAATCGCGTGGAAATCAATTTCGCGTATCGCTACGCCGTCGCGCAGGCGCGCACGGTGTTCATCAATTTCGATTGCGTCACCTGGGCCGAATACTGCTACGGGCATGGCCACATGTATCCCGGTGTCGATATCCGCCCCAACCATTTCGACGCCATGATGATGGCAGGCTGGAATATGCTGCGCCGCGACGCCGTGACCAACGCCCTGGGTTCCGTCGGCGGCGAGGTGCAGGACATCAACTGGTACGAGGTGCCCGGCTCCCACTGGGCAACAACGCCCGGAGGCACGGATTGGGCATTCGTCATCTCCGAGGAGTTGCGCCCGCAGATGTGCCAGGGTTTCGACGCCAAGGTCAGCCTGACCAGCCAGTGCGACCGGCAAGAGAATCACTTCATCACCGTGGAATTCCCGGCCTCCATCGCCCAATCCGGCATCATCGGCGAGACAATGGAAGGCGCGATGGAAGCTGCCTTCTACGATGGCCCGCAGGTCGAAACGCAGACGGCGCTGTTCCGCTCCGGCGTGGTGCCCTTCCCGCCCCGCGAAACCGGCGTGGCAAGGCAATCCGGCTACCTCACCCACAAGGCGCTCCCCGATGTGGAGGGCATTGTCTCCGAGGACACCAACCGCGAGGCGGCAGCCGAAGCAATGGAATGCCTGATCGACATCGCCAAGGCAAGGATCGCCGCCGCGCATCGCCAGACGCAGGTTTCCGCCACCGTCATCCTCAATCCGGATGTCGATCTCGACCGGTTTTTCCGGGTGGATACGCCCAGCATCAAGGCGCGGGGCAAGGTCTCGGCGCTCACCCACAGCCTCAATCACGACACCGGGCGCGCCGTCTCCAGCTTCACCCTCTCGGTTTCGACCGTCGCGGGCACCGGCATCGTGCATCCGGATACTCCAACCAAAGCGCCTGATCCCCTGCCGCCCAAGGACAAGCCCAAGGAATACGTTGTCGTCGGCGACATCTACGGCATGGAAGGCGGATTCGTCCCGCCCGGCGGCTACCCGCCGGGGCATGGCAGCAACTGGGTCTACGTGAATTACTACGGCCTCACGCGGGACGTGCATGTCACCCAGCCACTCGATTCCGGCGAGTTCTTCATCGTGTTTCCGGGCCTGGATGACGAAGACCGCGTCATGCAGGAGGAAGAATCGCATACCACCATCAACGCCGGAGTGCCGGAAGATGAATGCGTGGTCATCACGTAAATTCCCACCTCGTCATTGCGAGGCGCGTAGCGCCGTGGCAATCCACACACCGGTTCCGCCGCGCAATCGCACGGATAACCGCCGATGGATTGCCACGGGCCTTCGGCCCGAAGAATGACGAAATGTTGGCCCCTGCCCCTCCCAATCAAGGAGCAATCATCATGACAAAAGACATTTCCGGCCTGCTCGAAATCCTCTCGCGCCGCGCCACCACCCAGCGGAAAACCGCCCTCTCGAACCCGAAGATTCCACCACCCGTGCCAGAAGCAAAATCCGGCAGCCGCTTCAGCGACGCCGACGCCGCCGCCATCCATGACTGGATACTGAAACACTACGGCGTCACCGAAGCACAAATCAAGGGCTGGATACAAGTCGGCCTCAACCCGCCCGGCGGGACGTGACGCGGGGCACGGGGTAAAGGCGCGCCGCCGCATGCTTCTCCTCCCCCGCTTGGCGGGAGAGGAAGGCAAGCGGCGGCGCACTTTTTACCCTCGCCCCCTTGGGGGGAGAGGGTGCCCCGAAGGGGCGGGAGAGGGAGTCCTTCCATACGGAGCGAAGCGACGGTAACTTTCTTCACCGTTCCGGCAGAACAGACGCCCAAAGAAAAACTTGCGGCGACAAGCGCCGGAGGGTGGACGCCCTCTCTCGCCCCTGCCGGGGCACTCTCCCCCGCCAAGCGGGGGAGAGAGAAGCAATCGGCAACGCAGACGGCAATTCCCTCTCCCGTCAGGCGGGCGAGGGTGATGGCGCTTCCCCAGCCTGCCGAAACCCTTCGGCCTGCCGCCGCCCGGCGCGTTCCAGCACAATGGGAACGTCCGGTATCAACTCGAACCGAATCCGATCATCCCATTCTGGAGCGCATCATGGCCGCACTCAAACGAACCGCAATCATCAACGGCACCCCGTTCATCGGCGGCGTC